>NZ_CP044542.1 GCF_008931845.1 Borrelia maritima | reverse complement strand
CCTTGAACTACTTGCTCTTCAGATTGCCCTTTTGAACAAACTTCTAATGTAAGATTTGTAAGGCCCCCAACTAACTCTTCTTTTTTTGTATCCAAAAATCCCTTAACCTGTTTTTTAAAATTTTGTTTTAAATCCTCACTACTTGCATAATTTTTACAAGAAATTATCAGCGCAAAAACAGCAAAAATAACATATAGTCTTTTATTCATATGCCTCTCCTAAATTTAATCCTAACGCAATATCTAATAATTACAATTTTTTACAGATTTAAATAAATAGTTTTGTTACTATATAATTTAAAATGTAACAAAACTCAAATGTAATTTTAATCAACCCTCAAAAATCTCTCCATTGCAAATGGTCTACTCATTATAAAAGACTACAAAACACATACAAATTAAATTTTCAGATCTTTGCTATATATCGCACAAAGTATAGTGTCTTTCTTGTGTGCCTGCCCTAGAAATTGCCGCTTTTGTTTACTACAGCTGCTCTATAGCCTCTATTTTGTATGCAATGAGAAGCTTCAGAATTTGACTAAAATTTTTGTTTTTGGTAAAAACACATAATGTAATTTTCATCTATTTTGATTGCTTTTACTTAATTTAAAAGTAATACTTACATGGGGCTGATTTTATGAGCATTAATAATTATCTTAATTTAAATAAAGACAGTACAGAACTACTTCTTAAACTGGCAAAAGATTATCAAAAATTACTAAGTGAAAACAAAATTACAAAAAATACTCTAAAAAATTGAACTAAAAGTAAAAAAGAAAATTTAAAAATCTTCTTAACCGATCAGGGTTTCGTGCAAATAAATCCCTTCATTTGTGTAGAAATTTATTTATTTCAAATTTAAAATCCACTAGCTACAACTCTTTTCAAATTAAAGAACTTATGAAATATTATTTAACATCCAAAATTGATAATATCTATAGACTTTCTTCTACAAACAAGATTCAAGCTTATAAGTGCGTAAAAAACAATTTTAAATTGTAGTAAAACTATTTACTATTTAAACTTAAATATACGCTTTGAAGTTGCTTTAAATTCTTTTCCTTCTCTTGTTAAAGAACTTAATAAGGTTAGGAACTTAAGTAAATTTACTGTTAAACAATTTTAAAAAGACACTTTTTTAAAAGCTAAGTATAGTCCAACTTAAAATTAAAATCAATTTGTATTTGTCATAAGTTCTAATTTATAAAATATCAAAAATTAAGTGTCACTTTTTAATAATATCTATCAATATTGTAGTATAATGCTAAAAAAGTACATTATATGTTATGAAATATTTGCCACCTTGCAAATATTTCATAAATAAAGTATTTAAAATCGGTCCAAGCATTGCTGTTGTTAATATCATAAAATATATTAGACTATTCCCCATACTAAGTTTTTCGTTTAAACTTTTTTCTACATTGTCTATTCTAGCATTTAAATTCTTTTCTACATAGATCATTTTCTCTTCTAAAAATTCAAAATTGTAATTGTTATTATGAAGTAAAACAAAATCTATTGTATCCTCACTAAACCCTATGTTTAAAAATTCATTTTTTATGCTTTCTATATTGTATGTTCTGTATGCTAAATTGCTCATAAACTATCCTTTTAACTGCTTATACTTCTTTAAGAGTTTATTAATCAAATCTTTTTGATTTTCAAAAATCTCATGCATCATAAAACTTGTAAAGTTAGCATTGTTTTTATAAAAATCATAGCTTTCTTTAGTTTTAAGTTGAAATCTTAACGGTTTGATTGGATTTTTTTTAGATCTTTTAAATGTTGAACTTTCTTTGCCGTGTATTAAATTAAGAGAATTATGAATGCCATTTTCTATTACATAGTCCTCTTTAAGAATTCCCTTTTGCAAAGCAGCTGCTAATTTTAAATAATTATAAGCTTGACTTCTTGCTATATTATAATCTTTTATAAAAGCATTAAAACTTTTATAACCATCAAGTTTATAGTATTCATTATCTTTTATTTCCTTTAAAATTCTAATATTGTCCACCTTATGAAATATTTCTTTTCTAAAATTTGCCTTTAATCTATCCTTTAAAAAGTTGTAATGAATAATTGCATCTTCATTGGTAACAATTTTTTTTTCAACATCAGGATCTATTTTTTCTGATAAAACTCTTTTGTTTAATTCTATTTTCATAAAAAATTTCCTTTATTCTAAAAATGTCCAGATTACGGACAATTCTTTATAATATATTTCCCATGCATATCAAAAAATTTTGATAATGCTTCTTTATATTCATCAATATAGTCTTTAGTCATATCAAATTCATCATTACTAGTAATTTTCTTATTCAAATCTTCTCTCTCATGAACAATTCCTAAAAATCCTTTTTTAGATTTAACATGTTTTAATAGCTCTTTATGAGTATTGTTTTTTTTAAATCTCGTTATAAGAAGAAAAATTGGAATTTTTATTTTTAAATTCTTAATATAAAATTCTAATAACTCCAAACTTTCTATTGCCCATTTTTCGGCTGTCATTGGAACTATTATACAATTGCTAGTCATTAAAGCATTAGATAAAGTAAAATCTAAGCTTGGATTAGTATCCATTATTATATAATCGTAATTCTGTTTTAAAAAAAATAAATTATCCTTCAATCTCAACTCTTTAAGGGGAATAAATTCGCTTGAAAATTTATGCAAACTTAAATAACTTGGTATTAGATCCAAGTTGTGTTTAACATTTACAATTGCATTATTTATATCTAATTTTTCTTTTAATACTCTGTATATGTTTTTGCTTACAACATTAATCTTTTGATTTGTAATTTCTTTATAAAAATAACTAGTAGTAGATGCTTGAGTATCTATATCTATTAATAATACTTTATATTCTTGGGCTAGCAAAGTTGCAAATATTATTGAACTGGTGCTCTTGCCAACACCGCCCTTAATTGAGGCAATTGTTATTATTTTAGGTTTTTTAGTATCCATTTTATTAGTGGTCCTTGTTCGGGGTATTTTTTCCCATAAAATTTATATACTTGTTGTTCTAAATCTGTAAACATACTAAATAAAACTTTGTTATAGTGATTGTCTGTTCTTTTTTTATCTAATAAACGATACAGTCCCTTAAAATAGCAAAAAACACTTCCGGCTTTAAATCTAAATTCCATATAATATGCCCTTGCCAACGCATAAGCTTTTCTAGTCCCGTTTAATTGATATTTTATTAGGGGTTTTTTTATTGATTTTCTGTAGCCATAAAAAATGCCAATAAACTTATCTCCTTCTTTAATTGGGTATAAGTGAGTTTCTTCAACAATTCTTTCTCCATTAAATAAGGCTCTCAATGATAATCTAAATTCATGTTTTTTTTCATAAACTCCAAATTTATAAATATCCATCATTATTTTTGTATGGTACATTGCTTTACCATTTTCTTTTTCAATCTTAATAAACCGTTCTTTATTTTGACATTCAACTTTACATTTGCCTTTTTCCATAGAATCAATTACATTTTCCATGTTAAATCTTCATACAGCCTTTTTGTTAAATTCTTCTTTTGTTAAAGAATTTTTTTGATTTTTTATTAGCTCTAGTAATTCGGAATAATACGTACCAAATACTTTATTGTATTCTATTATCTTTTTGTTATTCAAATATTTTTTTATAATTGGCTTTATAACTTTAATTTTTTCTTCTTTTTTTAGTTGTTCAATAAGGATATTAAAAATGTTTATTTTTAAATTCTGACAATTTTGTTGAGAATATTCTTTTTTTATTTCAATTGATTTTTTTAATTTTCGCTTTATGTTATTTAAATCGTTATATTTATGATTTTCAATAATAAAATGGGGTTTATATTTGTAATTTTCGTATATTTTTTGGAAATTTGTTTTTAATTGTTCAGTCTTGTACCCATTTTTTTCTAATTCTTTTTGAATATTCATTAAAATTTCTTTTAATTTATTTTGCTTTTCTTTAAAACAAGATTTATTTGAATATATATTTTTATCTTTTATTAAATCAAGCTCAGCTCTTTTTACGATTTTGAATACTTTAAACATTGTATCTTCATTAATATCTAGATTTAGAATAGAAAGAGTTGCTTTTGACTTAAAGTTACATTTATTGTAGTAATTTTTTAATTTATATTTTTCTATTTTTGGATCACTTTTCTCTTCTTTTTTTATATTATTATTATTATTATTAAAACACTCCTTAAAATCTACATTCCCGTTTTTATTTAATTTGTCTTTAATCCCCCTTTCAGCTCTTTTTTGAAATCTTGAAAGTTTTTTTTCTTGAAAGTATTTGTTTATTTTCTGGTAACATTCTTTTTTAGAATAATTAAGTTGATAGTATATTTCAGTCCCAAGATTTACTCCTAAGTGTTTGTGATAATTAGTTGTTACTTTTATATCTTTTTCTAATTTATAAAGATAATTTTGCATTGTTTTTAGTTTAACAGTTGGTTGACCATTTCTTTTTAAATTTTCATTAAAATAATAGAGTATGTTTTTTTGTGTGTATTTCTTATGTTTTTTGTTTATGTACTTTAGTGTTGAGATAAGAACTATTAATTTATGTTGTAGCTTATTGTGGCAAGTTGGACTTTTTGTATTCTTTTTTGAAAGATTTTTCATCTTTTTACTCCTGTTTTGAATTATTAATAATTATTATTATAATGCAAAATTTTGATTTAAAAGTAAATACTTTTCTAAAAAAAATATTAAATTTAATTATTAATTTTGTTAAATTAATACACTTTTTATAATTTGGGAAAAAGATAAATTGATTTTAATTTTAAATTGAGCTACACTACAAACAGCGTAGTTCTTTAAACATTTTTCAGTTTTGACTACCTGTTTTGAATTTGCAAATAAATGAAAATTAGGGTTTAACTAAGTTTTTTAGTAGATAATAGAAAATTTAGCTAAACCCTATTTTTTTACATAAACTTTTCTAGAAAGCCTGACAAAAGTTGTTATTGATGTATATTTATGTACAATATAATTGTATTCTTATCGAATAATCCTAAAAAATAAGAATAAGGTTTAGCTAGATTTTCGAATAAAGGACTAGCTAAACCTTAAATTTTTGTAAAAATTTTTCTAAAAACTTGACAAAAATAGTTTTTGTTATATTTATATTTATAAATTCAAAACAGGAGTAAAAAGATGAAAAATCTTTCAAAAAACAATAATCCACAAGAAAATATACAGGCGGAAATTAACTTTATAAAGGATATTAAAACCCTAAGAATGAATTTAGCAAGGATTGATAAAAATCTTAAAGGATATGGGTATAAGTATCAGAATTTCAACGAAATAGTAAGAGAAATTAAAAGGTTGTTGACAAGCATAATTTGGAGCTTGATTTTGGTCAATTTCCAACTTTTACGATTGTAGAGGGGGCAAAAGGGCACTTCATGTTGTTAGAACTACATTTTACAGCACCAGCAGTGGATATAGAGATTCATTTAATACACCAATTCTTACTGAAAATTTGCAATAGAATAATGAAAATGGCTCTAAAAGTGTAAATACATTGCTCCAACTAGTTGGAGCATCCATTTTTTATTTTAAAAGATACGTTTTAGTTTCATATCTTAATATAGAAAGTGAAGTGGATACTGATGTAGCGCCTATTTATAATAATTATGAAAATGAAAATTCTATGCCTAGCAAACAGGGCAGTGTTAATCAAGAATAAAAAAAAGACATAAATCAAAATCAACGAAAAAACTTTAATAAAAAGTTGAAAACCGGCAAGTTTATTGCTATGAAATTTTTAGAGATGCGCTGTTTAACATAAAAAATTGAGTAAATAAAGGCAAAGAAAAGAACAATATAAATGCTCTTGTTCGGGTAATATGTATTGATAATGAGAATGCTTTATCCGATCTTTTGAAAAGAATTCTGAGCTTAAGAACATAGAATATTGGGCAAGCCTTATAAAATATCATTTCAATAAAACTAATAGATTGGATGATCTAAATAAACTTAAAGTATTTATGTCGGATAAGCAGCGCTTGTATGGTACAAGTATATTAAAATTCTTTTGCATGTTAAAAGGAGAAAGATAATTTAATTATATATTTGCATCATAGCAATATGTTTACATAGTAAGCCCCCTATTTGGGGGCTTACTATAAGGGATATATTAAGTTCTTTAAAGACCCTTAAGAATTTATTTAATTTTTAATCATTGCTTCCAGGATGTAAGGCTGGCATAATGACTATTTTCTTTTAAAAGTTCTTCTTTAAGGCACTTATAAATCTCATCATTGCTATTTGTATGAGAAAATGTAATATCGGCTACACCTTTGAAATATTGCCGTATTTCGTTATCACTCCCGTTTCCGTATTTGTTATTATTACCACTATTTTTGTCAATAGCTCCTTTAATATAAGTATCAAAGTCTTCATTATTTGCTTTTGACTTTCTTTTAGATTCTAAGAAGTTAAAAACTTTAGTAAAGGCTTTAGCTAATTCTTTTTGTTTTTTAGAATCTTTTGAAAGCCAATTGAAGAAATTATTACATTTATCTTTGCATTTGTTCTTGTTTCCATTACTACATTCTTGCATATGATCGTATAGTTTTTCAACCGTGTATGTAAACAGAGCTTTTAATGAAGTAAACATTTTTTCTTCTTCAGGAGTTAAAGTAATTTTTTCTTGTAGTGATTCTTCTTGTTGGCTTAAATCACGCTTTTTTCTACTTTTTACTTGCTGGGTAGTATTGTTATTTAAAGTGTCATTATCATTCGTATTACAGCTGTTTAATATGAGCAAAGACAAACAAAATAATATATTGATGATTTTCATTCTTATTCCTTTTTCTTATTATTAGCCGCCGCACGCACTAATTACTTGATCTTTAAATTTATCTATATCTTCTTCCCCGGTAAAAAATTCTTTAACTACAGCTTTAAAGATATTTTTCCCTTCATCATTTCCAGTACATTTATTAAGTTCAGTTTTTATATGATCAAGCGCTGATTTTATTTTATCTTCATTGTTTTCTAAAAATTTACCGAATTCTCCAGCATCAGTTAAAACTATTTTTAACCAGTCAAGTTGTGTTTTTTGATCATCGGATAGCTTTTCTTTAAGAAGTTCTTCTTTGGATTTTGATTTTTCCTGAGGCGCTTCTTTTTGGCTTAAATCACGTTTTCCCCTGCTTTTTGTTTCTTGGGTATGTGGATCATTAGCGGTGCAGCTATTTAGTATAAGTAAAAATAAACAAAATAATATGTTGATAATTTTCATTTTTATTCCTTTTTGTTATTTCTAGTACAATATGTTGAGTAAAAATAAAATTTATTCTTGTAATTATAGATCCTATTTTTAAAAATTTTTAAAGATTTTAATTGAGAAATTTATATTTTTTGAATGTTGTGCTAGCTTTTATTTCATTATTAATAAATATAGGAGTAACTAATGAAAAATAAAAATATAGTTAAATTGTTTTTTGTATCAATGTTATTTGTAATGGCCTGTAAAGCATACGTAGAAGAAAAGAAACAAATAGATTCATTGATTGCAGATGTTTCAACCCTTAAAAACGATTCTGCTGGTGACACATTTAGAGATTATAAAGATAAAATAAATAAATTAAAAGAAAGCTTAAAGGATGTAAGTAATACAGAACTTAAAGAAAAACTATTAAAGTTGCAAAGTTCCTTTCAAGATAAATTGGCAGCTAAATTAGCCGCTTTAAAAGCAGCCAAACAAACAATTGAAAATCTTTCAAATAAGGATAATGAAAAAACTAGGATATGGAAAGAAGCAAAATTGGTTGGAGTAACTATATCGTACAAGGGAAGTCATATTCGTGGGCATGGTGACAAAATGTCTGAAGAAGCTGTATCACAGATAGATAAAATAATAGGGTTTCTAGGGGCAGATACTAATTGATTAATAAATATTCATATTAAAAATGTTAAAATCTAGATATTAAATTTACTTTAATCTAATATCTAGATTTTTTCTATTGTAAAAGCCAATTTGATTAATATAAAAGTATAACTGCTTGCAAGAAAGCCTTTTTTGTAATTTACATTTTTAACTTAGAATACTGATTATAAACTTTTTTCGCTATAGGTTTTGTTTTATTAATGTACTCTAAAAGTATGTTGATATTATATTTTATTGAAGTTATGCGTGTTCGTCTTTTAGTGTTGATAAGTCGGGATAAGTATATTTTGGATAATTTGGGTCATTAACTTTTATTTTTGTTTTAGCTAAGAATGTTATAATGCACATAATATAATCTAATAGTTGTGCCTAATATTTAGCTAAAGTCTCTAATGTTTGAATAATTGGAGGGTTTGGTTCTTCTGGCAAGCTAGCAATGGTAGTATAACATAGCAGTAAAGCAATTAGTAAGTATTTTATTATTTTAAGCATTTTCACCTCTTTTAAGAATATTGATATACTCTTTTATAATTTTGTTACGTTTTGCTTTAAGTGAAGTGATAATTTTTTTACTTTTCTCAGTAGAAATAGCTTCTATTATCTCAATATTGTATTTTAAAATTTTTTGTATTTTTTCAAATATTTTCATTGACTGGGCTGTTTCCATAGATTTTTTAGTGAGCTTATATATGTTTTATAGAAAAAATCTATTACCTTACTGAAAGTATTGATGTAATTATGATCTATTTTTGTATTAGTTTTATCTATGTTAGTTAAGCTGGATAGTAAATTAAGCCCCAATTCAATAGTGTTATTTTGCATTATGTATTCCCTCTTGGTAGATGGGGGATCCTTCTCGATTGAATTTTAAATTATTAGATATTTTTAGATTTTTTCATTATAATTAACTAGGTCAACCAAGCATTGATTTTTTCATTTATTGGAGTTAATGTTTTAGTTATTAATGGACTTAATGGACTTAATGAATTATCAATCCTTTCCATATTTTCTTTATAGATTAATGTGTAATGAGTATATAATACATAAACTAAAGAAAATCCTTTATGTGTAATAGGATCAAGTTCATCTTCAAACTTAGAAAATATGTCAATAAGTTTTGCTATAGATGTAAGTCCAAGTTCAAGATTATCTTTAGATAATTTCATCATTTAATCTCTTTTTTTGATATGATTAAGCTTACTTATTACTATGGATAATATGTCTTTTAATAAAGGTTTGAGAAGAATTAACACCCCTGGAACTAGTGCTGTTACAAAAATCATTACGGTTATAAGTTTAATTTCGTTTATAATTGATAAGAAGCTCGGGTATTTTTATAGTATCCATTTTTTAATTCTTAATTTTAATTTTTATATGTATTATTATATACCAAAACTTTAATTTTTGCTAAAAAAGTTTATAGTTTAAAAAGAACTGGGATTTCATTTCCTGATCGGCAAGGCTCTTTTTTAAACATACGATCTTTTGTACATGGGAACTCTAATAGATATTCCACGGGGGCCATTATACTCATAAACCATATTTTTTTCAGTTTCGTTAGCATACTTTAGATATAATGCTTTATCCGTAGAACCACGACAGTGTTCTATGTCAAGATCGATATCAAGGCAAGTTGGGTCATTATCACTACTTTTGTAAAAAACAAGAGTTACATCGCCATAGTTGTCCAAATTAATAGTTATCGTTTTATCTTTGTATTCATATGAATAAAGTGTAGAGCCATAGGCAAACTCCTCCCATGTATAAAATTGGATCGAACGCCATTAAATTGTTTAGGAACGGGGGGTTTTTGAATAGTATTTGAAGAAGACATTATCAAAAGATTGTCATATTTAGATAGAGTTGCTGATGATATACTATTTGCAAGCTATGATTTAATTTTACTGAAAAGGTTAGCGATATTAGTAAAATCATTGTTAATTAGTTTGTCTATTATTTTATTGTAAATTTTTTCTACAAAACGTGTATCAGCTGCAAGCTCTTCTGCAATTGTAGACTTAATTCTTTCTTAAAATAGCTTAGTCCTTCTCCTTTAAATGTCTTATCTTTAGTGGTTTTTAAAAAGTTTTCATAAGTAATACGTTGCTGTTTGCCACTTCATCATCAAGTAGTAAAAGATTGGTGTTTTTAACATCCTTTACTCTATTTAAGTCTTTAATTTGAATTATTTCTTCTTCATCAATTAGCAATTTTTCTTCTTCTTTAGACATTAAGTCTCCTAATTGTTAAAAGTGATAATATTTTGACCATCTTTATCATTGATTTTTAGTAATCTGCCTATGGGAATAATTCTTTTGATAAAAGTATAAATTGAATGGTCATAGCCTTTAGGAAGTGAGTTAAATACCAAAGCGTTTTTAGATGCAGCATATCCAGCTTTCTTTTCTCTAATTAGTATCTTTTTAGGCTTTTTGCCTTTTGCAGTGCTTGAGGAAATATAAATGTAGTAAGGTTTGTTTTTTATTGCCCCTTTTAATGAGATATCAATAACTCCACTTGCGGTGTAGTAACTAAAATATCTACATTCAAAACCGCTTTAAAAATCACTCTAAATGATTCATCGGTACCAATATGGCGCAAAAAAAAAATAACACTATTGATATTTATTGTAATGCTTTGTAAAGTTTGAGTTTGTGCATAGAAAATCGATAAGACTTGAGATCCAGATAGCAATATATCTTGATTTTATATTTTCTTTTGCATAAATGGAGATTAAGTTAGAATTAAGGGCCTTAAGTCCATTAATCAGTTTTTGTGCATACTCATTTTCTGTAAGTATAAACTTATGAATTTCAGTGTCTTTGAAAAATTAGATATTTTCATATTTATCAACTATCAATGTCAATAAGCAATTGATCTGTTATATTGAAAAGTAAGTAGTGTATCATCATCAATAGCAATATCTTCTCGCTTTCAGTAATGGTTGAAATATTTTCGACATCTACATCTTGAATTCAAGCTTTAATTTCTATAGACCTGAGCTCTTTACTTCATAACAGGAGGGAGAAAAAGTCTTGATATTCAAAACTAATTCCCATATCAGAATAGTTATTTGAAATAATCCTAGAATATATGTTTCTAATTTGAGAGTCTATGTTTAAGTAGAGATAGTTTTTAAGATCAAGTTTGTACTTCACTTTCATATAAACATATTTTCTTTTTTTCGAGTGATATTTTATAGGATTTACGTTGTTCGGTTGAGTTAAAGTCCATCAATTTCTATGTTTCCCAAAGTTTTGCTTTAAATTCAGAATTACTAATATTAGTTTACTAGTGCCTAATAAACCTTCTTTTAGAATTAAATATATACTATAGCTTTACCAGCTGAACTTTTAATCTTAATGTACTCAACTCCATTAAGATTAAGTAAAGCGGATTTAACCGCACTGTAAGTTGTGTTTTTGGGGGGAAATGTGCCTTTCAATAGCATTCCAATAGGCACAATTCGGCCTCATTTTAGAAAAAAGAGATTAAGCTCATTAATTGCATCTTCTTCAATTAATGCTAAAGAAGATGCAATAATGTTGTAAATTGCGCTGTTATTATCATCAATATTAATTGCATAATTAACGCGTAAATATTCTCTTTTCGATTTTACTATATCTTTAATTGTACGTTTTAGAATGCCAAAATCAGAATCAAAAACGATACTCATAAATCAAGCTCCATATTCAAAACATCGCCCGAGAAAAAAAGGATATATGCACTTAAATCTAAATTAGGCTTTTTAGATATTTCATGAAAATAGTTTTTTACAGCTTGAAGATTATTAATTTTTAAAAGTTTCAAAAGCAAGAAGTAGTCTAGTCTCCAATTAGGAACATAGCTTAAAATCCCCTTTAAGAGTTTTAAGAATATAAACAATTTTTGTTTTTGCTAGTCAATTCCTTCAACAAGTGATATATTATTATTAAATACTAATTCAAAATTATTACCGAATCTTAAATTCATATTGAAATTATATCATATTTAGCAAAAATTACTTAAATAAACTGTTGATATCAGCAGTAATTTTAGAGATTGCTGATCTTAAGCTTGCATAGTTTATAGTTGAGTCTCCTATGATAGATATGCCATTGATAGAGTCTACAATACTATCTAGAATTTTTTTAAGTTAGTTGTTTGATTAGCTATTTCAATTGTATTATTTGTTTTTATTTTAACAGTATCTGAAATTAGATTTAAAGTCTTCGGGCTAATTGCACTAAGTATATAAAAATGATGTTTGTCAAAGTGAATATCGTTATTTTTATCAAAAATATTAACACTTGATTGAAGTAATAAAACGATATCACCTTTTGATAGTTCTAAACTGATATTAGAGATATTTTTTGTGTGAATTTCTAAATCTTCAAATTTGGGTATTGCCACTATAGCTTCTTGAGTTTGTTGTTTAAACTCCTTTATAGTACCAATTCGAATTATGGAAATGTTTGAATAAATCCAAATTTTTATGTCTTCTTTGTGCCAATGCCTGGCCATAATGTAAATTTCATAGTCTTCACCCATTCTAGCCCTCTTTACTTTTTACGTATTTTATTAGAATTATCCTCTAACTTCAGTATCAATGAACACTCTCCTGTGTTACTAAGTTGTGCGCTTTTTTCTTTTATTGTGGTTTTTATTATTTTCCCTAGTCCATCAATAAATGAAACTTTATCGCCAACATTTAACTTATGCGTGTAAAATGTTTTGGCGTTCCAAAATATAAGATTTATTTTGAGTGTGGGGCCTAAAGTAATTTCTTGTTGTGGGATAAACTCAAGTCCATAATCTTCTAATGCCTCGTAATGTATATTCCCCCCCCTCCTTTTTTATAATTAGTAAATATCATATAGCATTCATATCCCTTTAAGCCTGTACCAATATCAGCTATTACGTTATAAACATATACTCCTTTTAATTTGTCAATAAATCCTTTTGGTGTTGAGGCATGAATGTCTTTGTCAATAATTTTAAGGCGATCTTTTTCATCTTAAACATAGACTCTCACATATTAATGATATTGCGATTGAGAAATACAGATTCTATTGCTTCTTGCACCCCTTTTAGAAAATCATAATAATTGCTCCTATAGCCTTTACCATCATTTCCAAGTCCTTTGGCCTGCTCATTAAAACTTCTAGTTAATGACTCTTTGGCATCAGTATCGATTTTCGCCTTAATTAAAGCTAATGCCTCCTTTAAATAGCTAAGATCATACTTCACAACTTCCAAACTAGCATTCGGAGTAGCGGGGCAAAACATTACCTTATGGTTAAGATTGCTTTTAAGCCTAGCAAGCCCATGAGGGAATGAATCATTAAGACTGCGTAAGTTAGAAATATCTTTATTGTGATGGCGTGAATTCTGTTTTCTTAAAAAAAGAAGATAAAATACCATTTCCTTTATCATTATTACTACTCTTAGTAAGTGCGCTTAAAGAAGTTGCTGCGCTAGATAGAGCATCTTGTAGTTGAACTAAAGAGCCGTCTTTGTAAAATAAAAAATTATGGTTTTCAATACGCCTTTCTATTTCAATGTATATTTTATTAAATAAATAAATATCTAGCAAGAAACTTTACGTATAACACGGAACATGTCTTTTTAAAATAAAATCGAAGTTTTCATATATTATGAGTCGGCCTTTATGTATTTTAATAGTGTCATAAGAATTGCCCTTATTATTGGTTTTTACTCTGTAAGTTATATAAACAAAGTCAATTCCCAAATCTCTCACAGATTCACAATCAAGGTATTCAAATCCAATAGGTAACTCTATATTACAGGGGGCTTCAAGATCTAATAGCCTATTTTTAGTTTTTACTAAAACATATTCAATTCCATGAAACCGGTAGCTTATAATGCAAGCAAACAAGGCATTCTTAATGCTGCCTCTTTAGCCTAGAAAATTCAAACTCACCAACATTGCGACTAATACTCTCAAAAATAAGTTCGTTATTGAGAGAGCCTTCAGCTACATTTTCAATGTAATTTCTAAAAAATGTTGACTCATATTGCTCCTAAGTATTACGTATTCACGAGTCAATCCACCAGCACCTTTGGTGTTATCCCTATTTTCTAAATAAAGTGTGTGTACATTAAAATTTTCTAAAACAGTCTTGACCATATTCTTAATATAAGGATCATTAGCTGGGCGTTGGTCTTGAAATACAAAAGCATAATACTTATCATCAATTCTCTCCATAACACATAAAGCAGTATTGTCTCCTCCAATACTAAATGCTGGATCAAGATATGTTATTGGGCTAGTACACACATAATCCTCAGTAATATTAATCTGTGTAAAAATTGAGTCGCCACTTGCTATCCATTCCCCCAACAAAAATCTTGTTTTATATGTTAGTATATCTTTATAGAGTTTTTCTTGAGTTTCGATATATCCTTTACTAAGAAGAACATTGTCATAAGTTGTAAACTTATATGTCTTAAAAGTCACTGTATTATCAATATAATCGGTTTTGAAATAACGCTCTGGATGGTCCAGATTAGTGGTCAAAAATAATGGTTTCTTGTCCGCACCTAAGCCTTTTTAAAACCTCCTCTAAAGCTTGCTTGTGTAAAGTTAGTAGCCTCATTAACAAAAATGAGCGCTGAATTACTACCCCTAAATCTTTCAAAATCACTTGCCTTATCTCCTCCATATAAATTAATACGGAGCAAATAAATGAGAATATATGAATTATTTGTATGTCTTGGCACATAGGAAATATTAAGAAGTTTAAATAGTTTTTCAAATTGTTCTAAAACATTAACCTCAACTGAACGCTGCGAATTGCTTATAATAAAATTATTTGTATCATTAGAATATAACTTTTTATTTTCAATTAAGCTTTTTATAAAAAGATAAAATGCAAGATACGTTTTGCCACTAGCTACCCTACCACTAAATATAATTTTCTTTTCATTATTCTTTTGAATACTTCTTATTACATTCTTTTGTTTTGAGGTTAAATATTTTTGTTCAAATTAAGCAAAATTAACTACAGAATTTGATAACTTTACAAATTGAGATATGTCAACTCCAAACTGATTTTTATATTGCTTTTGAAGTATTGTAAAAATTTTGTTTGATTAAAGTTCACTTGTACCCTTTGCTACTTTTGTAGTTACCTTTACTCTCAACTTCATGAGCAGCAGCAAGTCTTTTCATACATTCATAGTAAAGTTCCATTTCTCTTATTGAACACTCTTTTACAAAATCATTAAGCTCATTTTTCAAAGATTCAATATTTTCATTAACACATTTTTAACTTTTTTTATTACACTCTTTACTTAAAGAATCAATTTTAAATCTTAAATCTTCTATTTTAAAAAGCATGCTAGGAAGCTCAACACTAGAATATTGCCTGAATGCGCGTATAAATTTCAATTCTAAATTGGGACGCTCTAAATCCAATTCTCCTTTATTTTTTTTAACTTTAAGTTCTGATTTTAAGGCTTGTGCTACAAAATGTTCAAAAGTATCTTCACTAATTGTTGTTCTAAAGTTCCCATTAACACAAGTCTCTCCATTATCCCATTTTCGCCTCATTCTCCACAGATTCGCTCTAGAAGCTCCCAATCTAGCTGCTATTTCTCCATCATCTAACGATCCTTTTCTAAAATATGCAATATAATCACCAAAAGATCTTTTAATTCTTTTCAAAATTGCTTTCCTAAAGTAAAAAAATACCAAATTATTACTCTAAATAATCAAGTAATTTAACAAATTATTAACACAAACTATCAACTTCTCTATGCCTATAGCTACAATCTATATTTAGAATATTTATTAAATTTAAATACATAAAAATACAATTTGACAATCTTGAATGCCTTTAGATAAGTATGCTGTATTTTCAAAAGGAGTGTAAAATTATCTCAAAAGCTTTTGATGAAATATATTGCCACTCATGTAGCAAGGCAATTAAAAAAGATGCTGAAATTTATATTGCGTATGGGGTTAAAAATAAACATGCTCAAGAATCTTACAACAAAACAACAATATTTTTATTGTGCCTGCTTCTAAGGTTTTTGGGAGCTTATAGATTTTATGTAAGTAAAACCAGAACCGGTTTATTATACCTATTTACAGGTGGCATTTTATTAGTTGGAGTTTTGCTTGATATTATCAACATATCAAAAAATACCTTTCAAAAAGGGATTTAAAATGATTCAAAAAAACAATATTTGTAATATTTTTATTATTATTTTACTCTGTAATTTACATAATAATGATAAAGTATTTGGCGATATTAAATTTTTTTTCAAAAGGTTTTAGCAATATTAATACAAATAAAAAAACAAGACTAATAACTAGTCTTGTTTTTCATAATTTATGCTTTTTAAAAGCATTTCTTTATTCTTTGTTCTTTTCTACAATCTCCCTAAGCTCTTCCTCAATCTTTGTAAGTGCATCCTCTATAACTTTATTTGCCAATTGATCGCTATTGCTAGTATCACGAGAATAATTTCCATTTAAACCCAATTTATTAACACAATTCCAAGCTTGTAAGCCAATACCCCCCCGATTTTGAACTTGATGACCATAAGTTTGTCCACCAGCAGAACCAACTTGATTTTTAAAATTTTTAAGCTTATCTTTAGCTTCCTCTAAAGCTTTTTCCCTTTCATCTTTTTTCTTTTTTAAGTTCTCTTTAAGCCCCTTTAATCCATTTTTAATTTCTTCTTCTTTAATTTTTAATTTGTCTAATTTTTCAGCTAATCCTTTTACTTTTTTTTCATAATCAGCATATGTTTTAAGAGAAGTTTTTCCATCCGATTTTTCTATCTTTTCCTTTAATTCTTTTATTTGCTTTTCAATCTCTTTTAATTTTGAATCTTCAGCAACACCTTGAACTACTTGCTCTTCAGATTGCCCTTTTGAACAAACTTCTAATGTAAGATTTGTAAGGCCCCCAACTAACTCTTCTTTTTTTGTATCCAAAAATCCCTTAACCTGTTTTTTAAAATTTTGTT
>NZ_CP044541.1 GCF_008931845.1 Borrelia maritima | reverse complement strand
CCATTGTCTTAGCCGTTAGCAATATTCTTAGTTAGGTGATTTTCAACGAAAGTAATAGATTAATTAGAAAACTTTTATTAAATGGAAGAAAACAATTTGCATACATTTAAAATGTAGCAATGTATCATGGCATATGTCTTTTAAAGAGTTAAAGATATTAGAAACAAAGGGCTTCTAGTCTATCTAGAAACCCATAGATAAGTTATATTAGGGATATTTTGTAGTTCTTTCTGTATTACAAATGCAAAACAAAAAAATAATTTAGTAAAGATTATTGGTTCTTTATAAAAGGAGTTTTTATAAATGTATCTTTTTAGAAAGCATCTGCTCTTATAATTATATTTTAATAATATCTTCTTGATTTATTTTATTAAAAAATTAATTTAAATAACTTTTTAACCCTTCTAAATCATTTCCAATATCACTAACTTCTGCAGCATTTGTATTGTTTCCCATTATTATCTTTTATTTTGCTTCTTAAAGTGATTTAAGTGACCTATCAAGAAAAAATCTATTTATTAAAATTTCACACAAGTGTTTATTATTCATGAATAGGAGGCTTTGATTTATCGTTTGATAGGGGGCCTTGCACAATTATTAGATTAATAGCTCTGGATTTAATGTAATTTCATAGCTTTTATCTTTATATATAGCAAAACATGAAAACATATAGTTGCATTCACTCTTTTTGTGAAGAAGTCTAAAATAATTTATTAATAATCATTGAATATATTAAAATTATATAAATTAATATATTATTTAAACTCTTTTAAAGTTCCCTTTTAAACTAACCAAAGACTTATAAATTTAATTGGAAGCTTGATACTTAAGTTCAAATGGCATAAAAGAAATTAAAAAGTAGGAGAGCATCCAAAAGCTAATCTTGCAGATCATTTTATATTAAACAACACAGCAATTATCATCCAAAAAGATGCCCCTAAATGATGAAGCTAAAAATTATTTCTATAATCTTTAAAATTAATAGTTTCCTAACTATTAATCCAAATAATAAGAAACAGTCGTTACTATCCTTAATATTTTTTTTGGATAACGCTCTTGGGCGCCTAAACTTCTATCAATGGGAAGAAATTCAAAATATCCTTGATTTGCATTTTTAATTTTTCCCAATTTTGAATTTGAATGTTTTGCAAATTCCAGAGCTGCTAATTTAGCATTTCTAATTGAATCTGCTAACATTTCGGGTTTTATATCATTAATATTATCAAAGTAATATCTTGGGCCTCCACTATTATTAATCAATATACCTTGATTATAAAGATCAGCAATGTTTTTTTCTGCTGCTTCCATTTTCTTAATATTCTTTGTATGAACGCTTAAGGATATATCTGCTCTATACTTATAAAGAGATTCTTTATAATTCTCTTCATTAAATTCCATAAATCCCATTTTTATATTATCTTCGCTAAATCCATGTTTCAAAAAAAAGTTTCTAATTCTAGACAAACTTAAATTATTTGCTTTATTAATATCATTAACGGTATTGCCAGTCAAACTATACCTAAACTCCCAACTAGAAGATGTTGATAAAATTTCTCTTTCGCTAAGACCCTTAACTGTAATATAATTTTCATTTTTAATACCAATGCTTTTTATTCCATGAGAAATTATAATTGATGATATAAATAAAAGTAGCGAAAATAACAAGAAATATATTTCTTTTCTCCTAAGCATAGAATATGTCTCCTAAAAACAACAATATATTGAATTATTTTATTCAAATCTATTTTAACATATTGCTTAATATTAATAAATCTGAAGACGTTTTTAATGAATCAAAATTTTATAGTTTAAAATATCAGAATTTATTTTTTCAAATTTTAGACTGAAAATTATAAACTTGGTAAATATTGTTTTTGGACTTTTATTTATAAATCTAAAAAGCTTAAATTTAGGTTTAATCATAATAAATATGCCTTTTATTATGATTAAACCTATTAAGAATAATACTCTATAAATAACATATAATTATTGTCTATATTTAATTATTAAAAATTAATTTATTTGCCATATTTGTTGCACATTAATTAAAAGACATTCTAAAATAATAAGCTATGTGGCTTATAATAAGCCACTCAATATGTATGAACCAAATAGATTCTAAATCCTACCAATAGAAAAATCGTATAAAAGAATAAAATTCTAGAATTAGAATTAAGATTTCATTAGTAATCAAGAACTTTTAAAGTAACATCTAAAAAAAATGTATGATTTAAAAAAACAACGCTTCACAGCGTTAAAGCAGCACTAAAGGTTATAAATACTGACAATAGCAATAAAAAATAAATTCTATATAAAAACATAAAAATCATATTTTATTAGGATTTAAAGGATAACAAGATATATACAATTCCGATTGTCCAAACTTAAAAAACACTTGCTAAAAAGTAATAAAAAACTACTATTGGGAAAACCTGTGTCTGGGGGAGGAAATACAGAATTTGTAGATGGCCCTGTGATGACACAATATAGGAGCAGAATTAGACGCATGAAAAGAGAAAGGGATAGAAATAGAGAAAACTTCTGGGATAAATAAGACGAAGAGCTAAAAGAATAAATAATAGGGGAAAAATCTAACAATTAAAATTAAGGGCTTCTTTATTTTATTTAAAGTATAATTAGCGAAGGTATACAGATTTTATATTAAGAACTTTTTTTGTTATAAAATCATTTTAGATTTTATTTATTAATAGAAGATAAGGATTAATTAAATTATAGAAATAAGATTTAAAAATAAAAATGAATAAGATTTTCACTTGATTAATAATCTATATGTTTTTATCTTGAAATTTAGAAAAAAATAAATTTAAAAAATATTGTCTTAGTTTTTGATGACTTTAATTCCAGATTTTATTTCTTTATTGTCTGTTTTATTTTAATATTTCAATTTTTATTGTTTTTTTTTAAAAAAATTTATCTAATTTTATGTAAATTTTTTTAAACCTACCTATAAATTTTAAATTTATAGGTAGCATACTAAATTTAATTACTAAAATACTAAATTAGCTGCTTTCTCCAAAAAGAGATTTATAAACAGGGGTTCATAGTATGTCCTTTAAAGCATTTTCAGCTTCCATATAATAAATTTCTTTTAGAGAAGGTTCTAGAAGATCATTTATAAAAACTTTTATACTATTTGAAAAGTGGATTTTTCCTTTTATATATTTACCATATTTTTTATGTAATACATCCTCCACTTCTTTTAAAGTGTTCCTATTTTTGATAAATTGGTTTTCTATAATAGAAATAGTATATTTTTTATTTTTAATGTTTTGAATATTTTTGATAGTTTCTGTTAAAATAGAAAAACTTTCTATTGACCACCTTTCTGCTTGAACTGGAATTATAATATGGTCTGTAACATTTAAAGCATTCTTTAGTAGAAAATTCCTACTAGGGGAAGTGTCTATTATAATATAGTCAAAGTTAAAACTTTTAGTACTTTTATTTAGTCTGAATTCTAAGATGATTTCTTTGTAATCTATATCATCTGTGTTAAATTTTTCCAATATGGGATGGGAAGGAATTATAGAAATGAATTTATTAATTTTATTTTCACATTTATCAAAGTAAGTATTTCCTTTTAAAAATTCATAAACATTATGTTTCTTAATATTGGAAATGTATTTATTAAAATAGGAAGTTAAGGAATTTTGTGGATCTAAATCGATTAGTAGTACTTTTTTCCCTAGTTCTTTTAAGACATAAGAAAAAATTATGGAAAGTGAGCTTTTTCCCACACCTCCTTTTAAACTTGCCAATGTAATTATAATTGGTTTTTTTTGATCCATTTTTTTATAACTCCCTCATCCTTTATTTTTTTATTATAAAATTCATACACTTTTTTCTCCATTTTTTTTAAGTGTGATAAATTGAATTGATAATATTCTGTATTTTCTTTGTTTTTTCTTAGAAGTGTTCTTAATGATTGTACATATGCTTTAATAGATCCGCTTTTAAACGCAAATTCTATATAGTAGAGTTTTTTTATTGCGTAAGTTTTATTATTTTCTTTTTTAAGAAAAAAAGGTTTATCTAGTTTATCATGTCTATATCTTATCTCTAAAAATTTATCATTTTCTTTTAAAGGAAATAGATTAAAAAAGATAAAATCCTTGTTGTTGTTGAATTTTTGAAAGGTAAGCCTTAATCTTTCTCCTTTGTTTGTGATTTTAAATCCAATTAAATGTTTAAATATTTTTGTATAATATATTTTTTTACTATTTATTTCTTCAATTTTATTGAAAATAATTCTTTTTTTTATATTGTTTTTTTTATTTCTGAGCTTTTCAAGTAAACTACTCAAATTTAATTTCCTTTTTTAGGATATTGGCTAAAATGTCATTTGCTATTGTGCCTGCATGTCCTGAAAATCTAGTTATTTTATTAGTTTTCCATTTAGTAGTATAGTTGTCTTTGAATTCTCTTGCAATATTGTAGAAATCGGTTTTATAAGGTGCAGTTTTTCTCATAAAGTGTATTTTATTCTTGTAAATATTTAGTTTAAGTAAAAAAAATTCTTTAATATCTTTCACTTCATAATCATGTTTGAGGTGATTTTTGAAATCTTTGTAGTTTAATAAGGTATTTTTTAATGTTTTGATTGGGTTTTTGGTTCTTGAGATTGCTGATTTAATTTTTTTAAAGAAAGAGTTTTGTATAGAATTCTTATTATATATATTTATATGTTTTTTATTATATACAGTGATATTTTCAATGATATTTTGAGGCCTCAAAACCCCTTGTTCTACCTTCAAAGTATCTTTTTCTTTCTTTACTTTCTTAATTAAGTCTGCTTTAGTGCTACTGAAATATGTATCAATCAATTTATATGCAATAGGAGACACTTTATATATGCAGAGTTTGCCTTTGAATTCTCCAAAGTTATTTGAAAATGTTAGTATTCTTTTTTCCAATGCTTTTAGCTTAACTAAAAATCTTAAATCTATTCTTAGAGTATTAATTGTAGTTTCTTTTTTATTTTCTTTATCTATGTTTGAATTTAGTACTCGGAGTATATCTCCTTGGTGATGGACTCGAAGTCTTTTTAATTTTTCAGAATCAAAATGAATTTTATGTATTGATACATTATATTTTTTTTCAAACTCTTTATTTAAGTAAATAATAACCGAAATTATTTTTTTAAGTTTGCAGTCTTTTGAAAGTAGCTTATTAGCATTAATTTGATATTTATAATTAGATTTAATAGCTTTCATTTTTTATCTCCTAGTTTAATGTGTATTTAATTATTAATTTTACAATTAAAAATTGTAATATATAAAATAATAAATTTCAATCTCTCTTGGGATTAAAACTAAAAACCATTTTAAAAATATTTAAGTTAAGGGGAGATTTTTCCCAAAAAAAGTATTGTAACTTTATACAACAGCTGTAATGCAACTTTTTAATCAAAGATTATAGAAATAACTTCTTGTTTCGTTCAGAGGTGAACGATTTTATTTATTATTAGTAATTATTTTTTATCATAAAATAATAAATATTGACACACAAAGTAGAATTTGCGTGAATATTTATTCACAGATTAATGACATCGGGTTTAGTATGTATCTTTTTTGTCTGATATTATTAATATAAATTTATTTTTTAGGTGTAAATTGATGGTTAAATACATGTAAATGTATATTTTAAAACAAAAAACAAATATAGGAGGACAAAATGGGGAAAAAACAAAATAAAAAAGAGATGATTTTGAATGATAGATTTGAAGATTTTATTGATAAAAGCCAAAATTTAAATAATAATAGAGATGAAAATTTAATAATTTATAATGATTTAAAAGATCAATTAAAGCTTAATTTAAAAGATGATATTGACAATAAGATTCAAAGAATGAAAATTCTATATGAAATTAAGCAAAAGGAACTTTATAAATACGATGGGTTTAAAAGCTTCGAACAATTTATAAAATCTTTTATAATTGCAAAAACTCAGGCTTATACATATTTAAAAGTTTATGAAAAGGTTCTAGAAGGTGTTATTTCTATTGATAAAATTAAGGAAGTGGGTTTTAATGGTATATATCATGCTATACAAAATCAAGAGTTGTCAGTAATAAATCAAGAAGACATAAATAAAAGCAATAAAGAAAATATTCCAATTAGAATTTTAATAAAAGATAATGAATTATATGATTTTTGCAAAAAAGATACTAAAAGAGTCTATTTTATTTTAGAGGAGATTTTTAAAAATAAAAAAGATATTTTATCAGAGATTGTAATTAAATATGATAATCTTAAAAAGAAAAGGAATAAATAAATTTGCAAATTTTATTGACTTTAGTGTTTAATTAATGCTAATCTATTATGTCTAATAGGCTTAAGTTTATTTTGCCTAGTTTAATGTCGAAAAGATGCCCCGAAAAGGGTTTTTTTCATTTTAAATCCCAAATCTTGAATTTTAGTATTAATATATTTGGCTTTAATCCTTTTTGAATGTCTTAAATTAATAAGCTTTTTATTACTATATTTTTATAATAATTAGCTATAAAGTAATAATATAATTTATATAAATAAAAAGTCTTTTCTTTGATTTGAAATTTTCTTATATGACAGCAAAGTTTAATCTAGATAATCCTATTAATATATCTTTTTTATTTCTTGACAGCTTTCTTTAGCATTCTTTAGTTTCATTTTTTAGTAAATATTTAGGATTATTAGTTTTCTTGCTTTTATTTTTTACTAGAAAATTGTAAACGAAGAATTTTGATTTATTTCCTAATTTTAGGAGGGGATAATTATGAACAAAAAAATGTTTATTGGTCGTTCTGTTTTTGTACTGATAAGGTCTTTCAAAAATTTTTCACATCTTTATTGCTTGAATATTCTTTGAATAAAATGCTTCTAAAGAAGAAAGTAATAAAAGATTAGATAATTATGACTTCAAAAATAAAAGGATGTAAGCTTTTTTGCCTATGCTCCATAAATTAGGGGAAATTGGGGGACATAAGAAAAATTTATATTAAAAGAAAAAAAGTATTTTTTAGATGATTTTGGTATTATAAGGCATCTCATAAAAAATAAATTAATGACTCTAATTATATTCATCAAGCTTAATACAGTACCTTGTTCTATGGAAGGTTGCCGGATCGAATTTAAATTAGTTTGATACAATCTAACCAATTGGACTTTCATAAAATTGATTGTGCTGATACATATGGAGAAAAAACTATAAATAAGTTTGATATAATTTTATTCTAGGGATAGATTAAAAAAAGTTAAACAAATATTAAAACAATTTTTATCTACTTACCTAAATATTGGGAGTTTATTTAAAAACTGTCTTAGAGCATATTATGAGTATTAAGAGTGGTGGTAAAAGATTTGTAAACAACGTAAATTTTGTAGGCATAAGCAATGAAAATCAATGACATTTTAAAAACAAATGATCCAAACATATCTCTCTATAAAGAACTATCAAAAGATTTTATAAAAAAAGAAAATATTAATAAGCTAAAAGCCTTTTTTATTCTTGTAAAAAATAAACTTTCTTCAATAGATTATAATTCAACAGAAGCAAATGTAGAGTCTTTGCTGAAATCTATATTTGAAGAATTAAATTATTCAGTAGAACAACAAAAATGTGGGCAAATAGAAGGAGTAAGTTCTAGGGTAGATATATTGCTTTTTGAAAATGATAAATATAAGGTAGATTTTAACAATAAATTAGAAGAATCTAAAAAGAATAATGAGCCTATTTCAGCTGAAGATATTCTGCTTATAGCAGAAGTTAAACGTCCAACATTTAGTTTTAATACTAAAGATAAAGTAAAAGAAGCAGAAGACCAGCTATATAGATATTTAAATCAGTATCAAAAACATTATGGGATACTTTCAAATGGAAAGGTATGGAGGCTATATGATAAATCGAAAGTACTTTATGGAGAAAAAAGATATATTGAATTTGATTTTTCTAAAATTGAAGAAAAAGAAGAATACAAAGAACAAGAATGGTTTATTTTATTTAGCTATCTTATAAGAAAAGAAAGGTACTTAAAGACAAGTAATTTAATAGAAGTTGAAAAAGAACAAATAGCTCAAGAAAAAGAGATAATTCAAAAAACTTTAAGAGAGATACTTTATGAAAGACCCGATGACTCTTTAGTATTTAAAATTGCAAAAAATATATATGACAAAGAATTTAAAGTATCGGATAAAGAAATTACTCAACATATTTTAGCTAGCATACTTGAAGAGTCAATTATTTTTATTTTAAGAATATTTTTTATTGCATATATTGAAGATAATAACATTTTTAAAAAAATATTAGAAGAAAATAAGCTATACAGATCTTCTGTATCTTTTAGGTATTTTTTTTATGATGAAAATACAAAAAAGAAATTAGGATATAAAAAAATAATAACAATTTTCAATTTACTTGATAAAGGAAGTAATGCAATAAAGTTTCCCATATTTAATGGGGGTTTATTTGCAGAAGATAAGGTTAAATATTTAAATAATGAAAGTTTGCTAAGTATTAGTGAACTTGAAGAAATACTAGTTAAGGTACTTTTCTTTGAAGAAAAAAATATTAAAGACAAAAAATTTGTAGAGTATTCAAAGTTAGATCCCAAAAGTTTTGGGGAATTATACGAAACTCTACTTGAATATGATCTAAGAATTGCAGATACTACTGTTCATCGTATTGTTGAAGATGGGATTTATCTTATTCGTACTGAAGAAGAGCTTGAAAACAAAAAAGTAAACAAAGTTGCTACATATCTTAAGGGCAATATTTATCTTACATCTAGATCGCTTGATAGAAAAAGAAGTGGAGCATATTATACTCCAGACGACTTAACTGATTTTATGGTCACATCATCAATTGAAGAACAGCTTAAAACCAAGTCTCCTTTAGACATAAAAATCATTGATAATTCTTGTGGATCGGGACATTTTTTAATTTCTTGTTTAGATTACTTAACAGAAAAAGTATGGCATCAGTTAGATAAATTTGAAGATGTAAAAAAAGAGCTTGGTAAAGAATATAGTGTAATTTTTAAAGAAAGTGAAGAATATGATGTCCAAGATAGCATAAGTAAAGAATTAGTACTGAAAAGGATGTTGCTAAAGAGGTGTATTTATGGGGTTGATATTAATCCCATTTCTGTTGAAATTACTATGTTAAGTTTGTGGATTAATACCTTTATTTTTGGAACACCATTAAGCTTTATTGAACATCATATAAAAGTAGGAAATGCTCTTTTGGGGTATACCAAAGATGAATTTTTTAATATTGTCAAAGAGAAATTTGAAAGTGGATTTTCTTTATTTAAAAAAAGGATTAAAGAAATTACAACTATTTTGAAAGATAGATATCAAAAAATTAAAGGTATTAACGATACTACTAAAGAAGATATAGAAAAATCTAAAAAAATATACAAAGAATGTGAGGAAAGTGAGGATATGGGCAATTTAAGAGTAATATTTTCTTTAATTAAGCTTTATTCATTATCTTGTAACAAATCTTTAAATATAGAGTTTAGTGATATTACAGCTGTAATTAGTTTAATTGAAAACATTTTGGAAAATAAAACTTCTAGTGAAGATAAAGAAAAAATGGAGAAAATTAGAAAATTAAGTAGCTATTATAAATTTTTCCACTATGGAATTGAGTTTCCAGATATTCAAGAAGGATTTGATATTGTAATTGGAAATCCTCCATGGGAGAAAATTAAGTTTAATGAAGCAGAGTTTTTCTCAAAATATATTCCTAGTTACAGAAAACTAAGCATAGAAGAGCAAAATAAAATAAGACAAAAAATACTTGGCAGAGATAATCATCCTTTGAATATTGAGTACAATGAAGAAAAAAATAGTATAAGTACTATTAATAATATTTATAAAAGTGATTTTAAAGATTTTACCAGTGGCGGTGATCCGAATTTTTTTAGATATTTTATAGCATTTAATTTAAAACTAATAAAAGAAAAAGGCAATTTAACTTATTTGGTTCCTTCAGCTATTTGGGGAGAATCTAGTTCTAGGGCATTAAGAAAATATATATTTACTAACTATAAACTTAACTATATTTATCAATTTCAAAATCAAAAAAGATTTAAAGATGTGGATTCTCGCTTTAAGTTTTCGGTATTTCAAATAAGAAATAATAAAGCTTCTACAGCAAATTTTAAAGCAAAATTTATGATTCAGAATAGTGATAATATTTTAAAAGAAATAACTAGAGATTTAAAAAACAACAAAGAAAATGCTTATAAAGGGATTGAATTACATATAAACCAAATTAAAAAACTATCTCCTTTTCAAGAATCAATAATGGAATTTAAAGATAATGAAGAGTTTAATCTTATTAGCAAAATGTTTAGTCAATTTAGTCCTCTTAGTGAAAAATATATTGATTTTAAAAAAGGGCTAGATCCAAGTATTAAGAATTGTAAATCTTTATTAAAAGAATATAATAATCAAAATTTTATATTTCTTTATTCTGGAGCCAATATTCATCAATTTAATTCAAGATTTTTTAAAGATAAAGCTGCAAAAGAAAGTTCTAAGTTTTTATGGATAAATAAAGAAGACTTGGGAAAAGTATTAACTAAAGATAACTACTATCAAGTCGAAAAAATACTATATAGAAGAATTGCAAGCAACACAAATGAAAGAACAATGATTAGCGCTTTGTCTCCTAAAAATTGTTATTGTATGGGATCAATATATATAAATTATGAAAAAACACCAATATCTATTTACAAAAAATTATTTATTATTTCTATATTTAATTCACTAGCATTTGACTATTTAGTAAGAAGATTTGCTTTAAGTACCGATATTGTAAAATCGTGTCTTTATCAGTGTCCCATGCCTCAACCCGAAGAAGATGAAATTTTGGCTAATTCTCTGTACTTAACTTTAGTAAAAAATACTTCCTTGCTAATAGCCAAAAATGATTCTTTAAATTTCTCTAATTTACTTTACTTAGAGCATTTTAAATTTAGTAAAGAAAAAGTTAATAAAATATTAAATCTAGATACCAAAGATGAATTTTTCAAAGAAAAAGAAAATGAAAATAATTTTATTGTAGCTAGTCTTTATTCACTAACCAAAAAAGATTTTGAGGTTTTGCTTAATGACTTTAAGGCATTAAAAAATAAAAAAGGAGAAGGCTATATTTTATCTTTAATAAAAGGATATGAGAATTATTTAAGAACAGTTAAACTTAAGGTTTGACAATCCAAATTTAGTTTACCCTTTTAAGGGATTTTTATCTATTTATGAAATATAATATGTTTATTAAAACATAACTATAAAATTATTATTATTATTTATTGAATTCATATATTCGTTAAAAGCCACAGTTTGATCTCTTTTAAAGAGATATTAAACATTATTTTTTTCAATATTTTTAATATATTGAAAAAAATAGTTTGTTAGATTATTTTAGGGATCTAAATCTACAATTAACGTCTTGTTGTTAGCATCATTTAAAATATATGTGCCATACTGACCTCCTTTTTGAGTTTCAATATAAAATATAATTCATACTTTTAAATTAAAATTATGAATTATATTTTATGGACTTTTTGAAATTTGCCAAATTTCAATTGAGTAAAAAGACGAATTGATTTTAATTTTAAGTTGAACTATACTACAATTAGTGTAGTTGTATAAATATTATCATTTACACCTACCTTTTTGAGAATTTTAAATTAAGTGGGGAGCTTGGCGAGATTCTTTGACAAGAGAATTTAGCTAAGCTTCACTTTTTTGTATAAATTTTTTTAAAAAACTTAGCAAAAATAGTTTTTAATAAATGCTTGTATTTATTAAAAGTAATAAGGAGGCCGATATGCTACTATTAAATAATAATCCATAAGAAAATATTCAAGCAGAAATTAACTTTATAAAGGATATGAAAATGCTAAATGAGCTTAACAGACATTGATAAAAATCTTAAAAGGATATAGGTATAAGTATCAAAATTCCAATGAAATAGTAAGATAAAATAAAGTTTAATTTTTAGATTATTAAATATTTTAAGATTTTTTCATTAGAATTAACTAGCTCAATAAATGCATTGATTTTTTATTTATTGTGGCTAGTGTTTTAGTTATTAATGGGCTTAATGCATTGTCAATTTTCTCCGTATTTTCTTTATAGATTAATGTGTAATGAATGTTTAATTTATAAAGCAAAGAAAATCCTTTATTGTAAATAAGATTAAATTTATCTAAAAATTTAGCAAATATATTTAAGTATCACAAAGGAGTGTCTATCTACTGTAAGGTATTTTTTGGTTCTTTCAGCTTTTCCTTATAAAGAAAAAGAACTGTTGATTTTAGTAATTTTTCAATTGAATAAAAAAATCCAACATTGTGGGAGTTAAAAGTGTTTTTCTTTTTTAGCGGATTTTCTTAGTTTCCGTACCCCCCCCATCTTCCCAACAGCACTTTCAGCAGCACTTTTCAAAGTAGCCTTCCCACTCCCATCAGCATCCAAAGCAAACTTTCCGCTCTTAGCCAATCCCCTCAAAACAATAGCAGCAGCAATTTGATCATTCTTCTTCCCTATCCCATTATTATTATCACTAAAATCAGCAGCAGCACCACTACCAATAGCAGCTTCTATCGCATTCTTAGCCTCACCAGCCGCTTTACCAGCGTCACCCTTTTCAGCAGCATCAACAATCGCAGCTAATATCTGCTCCCCACTAACTGAACTAACAGCCGTAGCCGCCTTCTCAGCAGCAGTCTTAACATTAGCATCACCAGCATCAGCAACAGCATTAACAGCGAACAACTTCCCTGCCTCCTTGTTACTACCCCCTTCAGCAGCAGCCTTAAGCTCAAGCTTTGCGTCACTCTTTTTAGCAGTATCAACAATCGTCTTTATCCCCTTAGCAATTCCTTTAACATTCTCTACATTAGCACTTGCTCCTTGACCGCCCACCGCAATATCCACAATATCACTGTTACCACTTTCAGCTTTAGCCATCTCTTCAGCAGCACTTTTCAAAGTAGCCTTCCCCGCACTCCCAGCAGCATCCAAAGCAAACTTTCCGCTCTTAGCCAATCCCCTCAAAACAATAGCAGCAGCAATTTGATCATTCTTCTTCCCTATCCCATTATTATCATTAAAATCAGCAGCAACACCACTACCAATAGCAGCTTCTATCGCATTCTTAGCCGCACCAGCCGCTTGACCAGCGTTACCCTTTTCAGCAGCATCAACAATCGCAGCTAATATCTGCTCCCCACTAACTGAACTAACAGCCGTAGCCGCCTTCTCAGCAGCAGTCTTAACAACAGCATCATTACCACAGCAGCATCAGCATCAACAGCGAACAACTTCCCTGCCTCCTTGTTACTACTACCCCCTTCAGCAGCAGCCTTAAGCTCAAGCTTTGCGTCACTCTTTTTAGCAGTATCAACAATCGTCTTTATCCCCTTAGCAATTCCTTTAACATTCTCTACATTAGCACTTGCTCCTTGACCATTCCCCGCAATATCCACAATATCACTGCTACCACTTTCAGCTTTAGCCGCCATCTCTTCAGCAGCTTTTATCATTTCTGCTAACCATCCTCCAGTCTTCCCAACAGCACTTTCAGCAGCACTTTTCAAAGTAGCCTTCCCACTCCCAGCAGCATCCAAAGCAAACTTTCCGCTCTTAGCCAATCCCCTCAAAACAATAGCAGCAGCAATTTGATCATTCTTCTTCCCTATATTATTATCACCAAAATCAGCAGCAACACCACTACCAATAGCAGCTTCTATCGCATTCGTAGCCGCACCAGCCGCTTGACCAGCGTCACCCTTTTCAGCAGCATCAACAATCGCAGCTAATATCTGCTCCCCACTAACTGAACTAACAGCCGTAGCCGCCTTCTCAGCAGCAGTCTTAACATCATAGCATTACCATCAGCATCAGCACCAACAGCGAACAACTTCCCTGCCTCCTTGTTACTACTACCCCCTTCAGCAGCCTTAAGCTCAAGCTTTGCGTCACTCTTTTTAGCAGTATCAACAATCGTCTTTATCCCCTTAGCAATTCCTTTAACATTCTCTACATTAGCACTTGCTCCTTGACCATTCCCCGCAATATCCACAATATCACTGTTACCACTTTCAGCTTTAGCCGCCATCTCTTCAGCAGCTTTTATCATTTCTGCTAACCATCCTCCAACTTCTTTGACAACACTTTCAATGCTAATCTCCTTTCCAGTAGCTTGCGCGTTATCTTTTGCTGCGTTAGTTTCACCTTTTTCATTAGATAATTTATCAAGCTTTTCCTTTGTATCTTTCAATGTTTTAGTTATAGAATCAAAATATGTTTTTGTATCAGACTTTTTTGGATTTGCTTTTAGAAAAGCGTCCGCAACTAATCCCCCAAAAGCGTTAAACACATCTATGAATCCATTACCTAATTTTATAATTGATTGGTAAAATATACTTGCTGAGTCTTTACCTCCCTCAGCACCAGCCTGTTCTCCAGCATTGTTTTTGCAATTGATAAAAACAATGAAAGCTGTCAAAAATATTGCACTTGAAATTTTTTTCATATTAGTTTCCTCCTCAATGAAAAGTATAAGACATCATAGTAGCTCAAAATTTTTTTTTTCACAAGATTTGTGATAAATTTTTTATTGCCTTTTTAAAGTTTTAAAGATTTATATCTAAGATATAAATCTTTAAAACTTTAAAAAGGCAATAAAAAATTTATCACAAATAAAGAAATATCTAGTAAAATGTTCTTACCAAGAAGAAAATAAAACAAATACAATAATTGCAAAATCCACATAACTTAAATGGAATTAAATAAGCTTCAAAAATCAAAACTTAAAAAAATAAGAAAAAATTTTTATAATAATTTTAAAAGAAAACTTTCCTAAATTTTGCATAAAATTAAATCAAAACATTTTAACCATCAAACGCAGTATATCTAAAATAAAAATTAATAATATTTAAAAAATGTTTCATTGAGGAGGAAACTAATATGAAAAAAATTTCAAGTGCAATATTTTTGACAGCTTTCATTGTTTTTATCAATTGCAAAAACAATGCTGGAGAACAGGCTGGTGCTGAGGGAGGTAAAGACTCAGCAAGTATATTTTACCAATCAATTATAAAATTAGGTAATGGATTCATAGATGTGTTTAACGCTTTTGGGGGATTAGTTGCGGACGCTTTTCTAAAAGCAAATCCAAAAAAGTCTGATACAAAAACATATTTTGATTCTATAACTAAAACATTGAAAGATACAAAGGAAAAGCTTGATAAATTATCTAATGAAAAAGGTGAAACTAACGCAGCAAAAGATAACGCGCAAGCTACTGGAAAGGAGATTAGCATTGAAAGTGTTGTCAAAGAAGTTGGAGGATGGTTAGCAGAAATGATAAAAGCTGCTGAAGAGATGGCTAAAGCTGAAAGTGGTAACAGTGATATTGTGGATATTGCGAGGAATGGTCAAGGAGCAAGTGCTGATGTAGAGAATGTTAAAGGAATTGCTAAGGGGATAAAGACGATTGTTGATACTGCTAAAAAGAGTGACGCAAAGCTTGAGCTTAAGGCTGCTGCTGAAGGGGGTAGTAGTAACAAGGAGGCAGGGAAGTTGTTCGCTGTTAATGCTGTTGCTGATGGTGGTGATGCTGTTGTTAAGACTGCTGCTGAGAAGGCGGCTACGGCTGTTAGTTCAGTTAGTGGGGAGCAGATATTAGCTGCGATTGTTGATGCTGCTGAAAAGGATAACGCTGGTCAAGCGGCTGGTGCGGCTAAGAATGCGATAGAAGCTGCTATTGGTAGTGGTGATGCTGCTGCTGATTTTGATGATAATAATATGGGATAGGGAAGAAGAATGATCAAATTGCTGCTGCTATTGTTTTGAGGGGATTGGCTAAGAGCGGAAAGTTTGCTTTGGATGCTGCTGGGAGTGCGGGGAAGGCTACTTTGAAAAGTGCTGCTGAAGAGATGGCTAAAGCTGAAAGTGGTAACAGTGATATTGTGGATATTGCGAGGAATGGTCAAGGAGCAAGTGCTGATGTAGGGAATGTTAAAGGAATTGCTAAGGGGATAAAGACGATTGTTGATACTGCTAAAAAGAGTGACGCAAAGCTTGAGCTTAAGGCTGCTGCTGAAGGGGGTAGTAACAAGGAGGCAGGGAAGTTGTTCGCTGTTGGTGCTGATGCTGGTGGTGCTGCTAATGATGTTAAGACTGCTGCTGAGAAGGCGGCTACGGCTGTTAGTTCAGTTAGTGGGGAGCAGATATTAGCTGCGATTGTTGATACTGCTAAAAAGAGTGACGCAAAGCTTGAGCTTAAGGCTGCTGCTGAAGGGGGTAGTAGTAACAAGGAGGCAGGGAAGTTGTTCGCTGTTAATGCTGTTGCTGATGGTGCTGCTAATGATGTTAAGACTGCTGCTGAGAAGGCGGCTACGGCTGTTAGTTCAGTTAGTGGGGAGCAGATATTAGCTGCGATTGTTGATGCTGCTGAAAAGGGTAACGCTGGTAAAGCGGCTGGTGCGGCTACGAATGCGATAGAAGCTGCTATTGGTGGTGCTGGTGCTGCTGATTTTAATGATAATAATGGGATAGGGAAGAAGAATGATCAAATTGCTGCTGCTATTGTTTTGAGGGGATATTGTGGATATTGCGGTGGGCGGTCAAGGAGCAAGTGCTGATGTAGAGAATGTTAAAGGAATTGCTAAGGGGATAAAGACGATTGTTGATACTGCTAAAAAGAGTGACGCAAAGCTTGAGCTTAAGGCTGCTGCTGAAGGGGATAATAACAAGGAGGCAGGGAAGTTGTTCGCTGTTAATGCTGTTGCTGCTGCTGGTGGTGATGCTAATGATGTTAAGACTGCTGCTGAGAAGGCGGCTACGGCTGTTAGTTCAGTTAGTGGGGAGCAGATATTAGCTGCGATTGTTGATGCTGCTGAAAAGGGTGACGCTGGTCAAGCGGCTGGTGCGGCTAAGAATGCGATAGAAGCTGCTATTGGTAGTGGTGTTGCTGGTGCTGCTGATTTTAATGATGATAATATAGGGAAGAAGAATGATCAAATTGCTGCTGCTATTGTTTTGAGGGGATTGGCTAAGAGCGGAAAGTTTGCTTTGAATGCTGATGGGAGTGCGGGGAAGGCTACTTTGAAAAGTGCTGCTGAAAGTGCTGTCAAAGAAGTTGGAGGATGGTTAGCAGAAATGATAAAAGCTGCTGAAGAGATGGCTAAAGCTGAAAGTGGTAGCAGTGATATTGTGGATATTGCGGGGAATGGTCAAGGAGCAAGTGCTGATGTAGAGAATGTTAAAGGAATTGCTAAGGGGATAAAGACGATTGTTGATACTGCTAAAAAGAGTGACGCAAAGCTTGAGCTTAAGGCTGCTG
>NZ_CP044540.1 GCF_008931845.1 Borrelia maritima | reverse complement strand
AGTATAAATTTATCTTTCCTTTTACAAAAAATTTTGTGTTATATTATTAATTATAAAAACACATTGTGGATATAATTAATGGAAAATAATTAAATCAAACAATAAAAATTATTGTCCTTGTTTTAATGCTACACGCTATCAATATCATATTTAGTAGATATTCTCAAAAGTTATACTCAAATTCTTTAATGAAAATCTTAAAAAAGCTAATCAAATCCCTATTACACTAAATATACTGAAAAAACACCTTTACAAATTAGAAAAAGAAATAAACATTATAATCAAATTATATACTAAGAACAATTATGAACTATTGGTTTATTATATAAATAAATTATCCTATGAAAAAGATTTGTTTTGAAATAGGCCGACACTTTATAATATAAATGATATATAGTCTCGATTTTTTAAAAAAGCTTACAACTTACCACAACAAGCCAAAATAAAATTTTACAAACAAAAATTTTTTTATCCAAAATATTTGATAATGATATAAGAATTTTAACCCAAGCTTTAGCCCGAAAGGGTAAAACTTTTTTATATAAAAGTCATAAATAACTATTTTCAAAATAAAATTAACAAAATAAAAATATATTTAAAGGATGTATAATTACTGATTATAAATAATTTTGGAGAACTTTATGAACAATTTTTGGAAAAAATTTGAAAGTATAAACTGTAATAATAAGCCCTATTGTCCCTTAATAATTCTATATTATAACAATAGAATACATAGACATAAAATTACTGAGAGACTTATTTACAACAGAAGCTATCTAAAAGCTACATATAATATCTTACCTCTCAAAGCAATAAACTATTAAATTGCCACAATAAATTCAACATAAATTAATAGTTCTTATCTCAACACTAGACTATATAAACAACAAACTTAATTATCCCAAAAAAGAATGTTACCATATTATAAATCAATACTTTATAGAAAAAAAACATTTAAGATTTCAAAAAAGAGTTGACAACCATTTTAACAACACGCCTACTAAAATGTTATCTAAAATACACGTATAAAATGTATTTAGTCGCTTAGAAAGTTATTTAATGCATTGTCATTAAATAACTTTCTAATAAATGACAATAGCATCCCCCCAAGCGTCCTTAATATTGGTCGCCTTTTCCAAACTTAGAACTGCTACTATTGAAGATTTGATTGTTCCGCCTATATTCCAAAAAAGACAACCTAGAAGGGCTAGAGATTTCAAATTCATAAAAGATTAAAAATTCGTTTAAAAATATTACTACATAAACAATAATCTCAAAAATAATGACCAATTTTACTAGATTATTAAAACGATGAAAAGAGTATAAAAACAGATATAAATAAGCTTGAATATAATACATAAATTTAATGATCAAGAACATAGCAAAAACCTAAAGAGGTTGATATTGATATAAATATAAAACATTTTTAATAAATAGTTTTGGAGAGAAAACTAATCCTCCTAGATATTTACTAAAAATTAAAAATAAACTAAAGAAAACTTATCAAAACACAAAAGGCTGTATTAATAATATTAATCTTATTGCAATTTATTATTAAACTAACAGATTTATGGAAATAGTAGTTTTTTTATTATTAAATTTAATCACAATGCCTTTTTAACTTATGAAAAATCTAAAAATAGTATTTTTCAAAGTTTATGAGAAAGAATTTTTATATATTTTAGGAGATATTATCAAAAGTTTTATTTTTGATCTGAAAATTATTGTTTTTTAAGGTGGGGTTTTATAGAAAACATAAAAAGCATATTTATAAAATCACTAAATTAATTTTACAAATTAATCTTCATTTAAATTTTATGTAAATTAAAGGTAAAAAATTCTTTGTAATCTTTATTAAAATGTTTAAACCTATCTCTTATTATTTTTTTTTGATAATTAATCTCTCTAAAAGTTTATCTATCTTTTGTTCTTATATTTAAGAATCGTTGTGATCTATTTCCTTCCTAATTTTTCTAAACATTATTTTATTATTATACGTAGAGGACTTAAGGCAATCCATTCAATACAAAAAAGCTAAAATCGATTTATATTAAAAATAGAAGTTCTTTTTTATGTTTGCTTAAAGAAATACTACCCCCTCCTTTTTTAAATAATAATCTCTCCTATAAGTTAAAATTATGGTATACAAAAGTCTTGCACATCTAAATGTTTTAAATGTTTCTTTAAAAAAAATATTTTTTTAATTAATATTAGATATACATGTCTTTACAAACTTTATTAGTACTAATTAATTCCCACCCAAGTTTCATAGAAATTATAAATGGATAATTCTTTATAACTTTTTGTTTTAAATAAATAAACTTGATAAAAATCAATCAAAATTCTTTTTAAAAGTTCAAAATACTATAAAACTTATACCAATGAAAATATCATTGAAATAATTTTATTAATACGCATTAAGTAATATATAATATATTATTGAATTAATTAAATATTGAATTAATTAAATATTGAATTATATTAAATATTAGATTTTAATTAAGGAGAATATTTATGAAATATAACATCATTACAGGCTTATTTGTTTTTCTATTTTTAGCTTGCAATCTAGATTCTAACGACAATCAAAAAGATATGAGGTATCAATCTAGCAAAAAAGGACTAAAATCTAATAAAAAAGGATTTAAATCTAATCAAGAAACACCCTCTAATCAGAAAGAAGGCCATAATAAAAAAACAAAAAACACAATGCTTAATGATTTATTAAATTTAATAGAAAAAGCTCATGCAGATAAAGAAAAATATAGGGAAAAGTTGGAAAAAGAACCCAAAGAACAATACGGAATCTCAGCTTTCACAACCTTGAGTTGGGCAGATTTACAAGGCGAAAAGATATCCGCTAATACCGAAAGATCTAAAAAATATAGAAAACATGTTTACAGTATCTTAAATACTATTGATGATAATGAATTAAAAAACTTTTCAAAAATCATAACATCCGTAGGTCAAATACAATTCACATTTAACACTCTTAACGCACTTGGATACACTCTTGAAAACATGATTTCTAGCTTATATTCCAAAAAAGACAGCCTAAAAGAGATAGAAATTTCAAGCTTAGAAAAGGTTAAAAATTTATTTGAAAAATTATTATCCACAACATCAATTGTCTCAAAAATGATGCGCGAACTTTTATTAGATTATCAAAATGATGTAAATAGTATAAAAACAGATATAAATAAACTTAAATCTCATACGGACAAAATTTTCTATCAAATGGCAGAAAAAAGCAAAAAAACAGAAGAATTAAAAAATAACATATTTTCCATTATAAATAACCTTTCGGAGAGTATGTATTGAAATTAACATAATAATAAAAGCCTATCTTTAATAAGAGATAGGTTTAAACATTTTAATAAAGATTACAAAGAATTTTTTACCTTTAATTTACATAAAATTTAAATGAAGATTAATTTGTAAAATTAATTTATTGATTTTACAAATATGCTTTTTATATTATCTATAAAAACCCACCTTAAAAAACAATAATTTTCAGATCAAAAATAAAACTTTTGATAATATCTCCTAAAATATATAAAAATTCTTTCTCATAAACTTTGAAAAATACTATTTTTAGATTTTTCATAAATTAAAAAACAATATTGTGATTAAATTTAATAATAAGAAAACTACTATTTCCATAATCTTTATATTTAATAACAACAGAGTTGAACAATAGATTAATATTATTGGTATGTATTAAAAATAAAATTATATAACAAATTAAAGATTTCCCTGCAAAATACTATTTATAAATCAAGGCTTACAAAAATGCATTTTTTGCTTGATCCCACTACAGCTTTTTGTTGTTTTTTTTAAAACGAAAAGTCATCCACTAGAATATGATCTACACACTTCGCTTTGGTTTATTTTTAATGCCCTAACACTCAACTATTACCAAAATATAATATTTATTATCAATATCTTTTTTTGATAGTACATTTTTAATAATTTTATTACTCTTAATGCCCCTATGTAAACATGCCCCCCTTGCAAATTTTATTTCAAATGATTTATGGTATATAATCATTTTCTATGCCTATTAAGTTTTTTGATTATTGATTTCTCTCAAAGTTTGCCTATTTTTTTGCTCTTATATTTAAAAAATCTTTGTATTTTATTTATTTTTTAATTTCTCTAAAATTTATTATATGCAGAGCTAAGTCAATCCATTCAATATAAAAAGCCAAACTATCAACTTATTTTAAGAATGGAATTTATTTATACTTATTGAATTACTAAAATCTCTTTTACTTTTTTAAACAACAATCTCTCCTATAAATAACATTTTGGCATACAAGGTCTTACACATCCAAATGCTTTGAAAAAATATTTTTTTATTGGGTTTAATATAATACAATATTAATATTGTATTATATTAAATATTAAATTACAATAATTATTGTATTATATTAGTATCGTGTTATATTAAATATTAGATTTCAGATTTTAAATTAAGGAGAATATTCATGAAATATAATATCATTGCGGGCTTATTTATTTTTCTATTTTTGGCTTGCAATCCAGATTTTAACACCAATCAAAAAGATATGAGGTATCAATCTAGCAAAAAAGGACTAAAATCTAACAAAAAAAAATTAAAGCCTAACTCAGAAACAACCCCTAATCAAGAAGCGCCCTCTAATCAAAAAGAAGACGATGTTAAAAAAACAAAAAACACGTTGATTGATGATTTAAGAAATTTAATAGAAAAAGCTCATTCGGATAATGAAAAATATAAGAAAAAAGTGGACACAGTCGAAACCCAATATGGGATGTTAGAAGCTTTTAAAATCTTGATTTGGGATTATTCATCATCAGAAAAACTATGCGAAAATACTGAAAGATCTAGAAGATATAGAAGACGTATTTACAGTATCTTAAATACTATTAATGATAATGAATTAAAGAACTTTTCAGAGATTATAGAGAAATCAGGCCACTTACAAGGCATATTTAATGACCTTAGCACATTTGGGGAAATTTTTGACCACACAATTGATTTCTTATACCCCAAAAAAGACACTCTAGAAAAATTAGAAATTCCAAATTTAGAAAAGCTTAAAAATTTATTTGAACAATTGTTGTCTACAAAAACAACTGTCTCAGAAATGATGTATAAACTTTTATTAGATTATCAAAATGATGAAAATGATATAAAAAAAGATATAAATAAGCTTAAATCTCATATATCCGAACTTTACAATCAAACCTCAAAAAAAAGAATAGAAGCCAAAAAGCTAGAAAATGACATATATTCAATGTATCAATAACCTTTAGAGTATACATTGAAATTTTAATATATTTTCACAAAAGCCTGCCTTTTATCCAAGGCAGGCTTAACGCCTTAGATAAAGATTACAAAGAATTTTTCACCTATAATTTATAAGCCTTAAGTAGAGATAAGTTTGTAAAATTAATTTGTTGGTTTTGTTTTTTTATTATGTCTATAAAAACCATTCTAGTAAATAAAGACAATAATCCTCAGGACAAAAATAGAATTTTCAATAATGTTTGCCCAAGTAGATAAAAAATTGTTTCTCATAAACATTGAAGAATATTGGTTTTGAATCGCTAATAAATTTTAAAAACAACGTTGTAATTAAATTCTAACAATAAGCAAGCGACTATTTCTACAATCTTTAATTTAATAAACAATAGATTAATATTATTAATGATATCTACCTTAAAAGATTTATAATTAGAGGGAATTAATGTAAGAATTAATTACGCTTTTATAATTTTATTTCTAATAATTGGCAAGTACAAATAAAAATGAAAGTTATACAACAAGTTAAAGGTTTAATTGTAAACTGCTGTAAGGAAATACAATCCAAAACAGACATTGCTTAAAGTAAAAATTGTAGATTATGTTTTGTTGGGTGATAGCTAGTTGTTTTTTTAAGCCCTTAACAGTTCTAATGATATAAAAAAAGGTTACTTCTTCATCTATTGATTTAGAAATAACAATAAGCATTAAAATTTAGAGTTACATTTATATTTTTATTCATTGTTACTTTTTCCAGATATCTCTTTTTATGAATCTCTAATTGAAAATTCTTTATTGCTATGTTTTTATAATTAATTATCAAGTAACAGAATGGCGCCTGCACACATTTTTGCCATTAACATCTTTGGCAGCAGTCAACAATTACTTTCAATAGATATTTCCCACTAATAGTACTAAATTTATGTAAAAAGTCTTTTTTTTATTTAGAATTTTCTTATAGTTTATTAATTCTTAATCTAAATTAAGTTCTATTAACAATCCCCCTTTTGTTTTTAAATAGTTTTATTTATCCTTTCTTAAGTTACTTTTTTTAGTAAATAATTAAAAAACCAGAAAACTAATTGTCCTGAATATTTTTATTCCAGTAACAGTTGGATGCTTAGATATTAGAAATAATAATAAAACTAAAGAATGCTAAAAAATAGATGATTGGTATTAATATTAAAAATTAATATTAAAATTCATCATCAACATCTTTTTTTTACTACTACATTTTTAATAATTTTGTTGCTCTTAATAATTTTAAGTAGATATACCCTTATAAATTTTAATTTGGAGAAAATATATATTACATTCCTATTAAGTTTTTTTATCATTAATTTTTTAAAAGTTTTCCTATTTTTTTCTTTTATATTTTTTAGAGAATCCTTGTATTCTATTTTCTGTTTTACTTTCTTCAAAAGTTATTATATATAGGGGTTACATTAATTCGTTCTTTTCAAAGGATTAAAGTATTAATTGATTTTTTTAAAGAAATGAAATTTATATTTATAATTACTTGGATAAATAATAAGATTTTCCTTATTTTTTTCATAATAATTTCTATTATAAGTTACTGTTTTTATACACCAAACTTACATATATAAGTAATTTTTAAGGTATTTATTAAAACTAATCATTCTTTAAATTATTAAACTCTATTTAATAGACTTTGCAAGTTCATTTCCGTTCAAGTCTCGTATAAATTATAGGTGTACGTTTTTTTGGCGTTTTTGATAAATCTTGTTTAAAATTGATTTTCAATTATTTCTTTCAAAAAATAAAGTGGTGAGTTATTACGTTGTTTTGAGTTTATGAAATGATATTTCTGCATTTTTTATCACTTATGTTTGTATATATACATATATATCTTTAATTTTGCTTTAAAAAATGATCAATTTAGAATATAATTTTTGTAACTCTAAAAAATTGAGTACAAATTTAGACTGGTTTTACTGTATAAAAAGATAGTACTGCTTTTATTTGTTATAAAAAGGTTTAACTTTAAGTTTTCCCTTATTTTTACTTGTGCTTTTCATTTTTTGTAGAGTAATTTTGATTATTAAAATTGGGAGAAAAGAGATTTATGAACAAAAAATTTACTATTTCATTAGTATCTATAACATTAACCTTCTTATTAGTATTGGGTTGTGATTTATCTAGTGGTGCTTCTAGGAACAGAATAGATGGTATTTCTGATTTTAAAAAGAAATACATCGATGATTCTAATTACAAGTGTTTAGGCAAAAAAGAATCTGAATCTGAAAATTCTCAAGTTAAATTAGATGAGAATAATAACAATAATCGTTCTTATTATTCTAGAGTATCCAATGTTTCAAATTACTATGATAAAACTCATGTATCTTGTAAAAGGCAGTAATTTCTTTTATCAAGTTATATGGAAATAAATTTTCTATAATTTAATTATATAGTTTATCCAATTTGTATGGACATGAATTTGTGTTCTCCCCATAGTGGTAAACATACTTAAATTTCTTTAAAGAAAAGAGGAAATATTGGGAACTAAATGTGTTAAAACTTTTATTTTAAAGTATTAATTAATTTTAATTTTGTTTATTTTTTTGAGACCTTTATGATTGGAGAAAAAGATATTTATTCTTTTATTGTGATTAGAAATGTTTGTTTTTCTCTTTATATAGTCGCTTTGACATTTTTCTTTTAAAATTTCGTTAGAAAATGATTTTTTAAATCTTTTTTCCCAAATTTCATTAAAGTCATTTATTTTATTGGTTTTTCCGTTCATCATCCATATCTTTCTACTATATTTGTTTTTAAATTCCTTTATAAAATGGTTTGAAATGTCTTCAATATCGTATTCTTTTTTGTACTTTTCTATTGCCAATTTTAAGTTTCTTAAAGCATTTATATAGGTTTTTTCATTGTTGCTTATTTTAAGTATTTTTGTTATTTGGAGTTTTTTTATTTTATGAACATTTAACATTTTGTTTGTAATATATTCTTTGTAGGAAATTTCTTTGGCTTTTACATTATTTTTTACTATAGAATTCTTTATCTTATATATATCTTTTATACCTTTAGGTATAACATCTGCAATTGATTCATCTGTAATTGAGCTTTTAGATTTTAAATTTTTTATATTGCTTTTGTTTATATCATTGTCAATTTCTTTGGAAAAATCAGAAACTATTTTTTTATCTTTTAGATATTCTTTTATTTCTTCATTAATTGCTTCTTGAATAATTGTAAATCGATGTTTCCAAAGCTTTTTATTTTGTATATAAAATGCAAAGCTGCCATTATTTTTACCTAAATGTTTTAATTTGGTTGTTATTAAGAGTATTTGATTTAAAAATGACATATCATATTCTAAGGTTCTGATTGATATTTTTTTATTATCTTTTGCAAGACATTTGTTAACTATATTGTATATTTCTATTGTGGAATATGTTTTAAGTTTGTTAGATTTATAGTATTCTTTGTTTTTAAGTTCAATTGCCCAGCATACTTTGAGTATTCTTTGGTATATGGCCTTTTTTTTCGTTAAATATGATTTTAGTCTTGATTGTTTTAACTCTATTAAATTAGAGTTTGTATTTTTTGGGACATACTTTTTAATTTCTTCTAATGTTATGAGATTATTAAAATTTGTATTGACATTATTTAATATTTTTATTATCATTATCTTATCCTGGCTTCTGAAGTGAAATTTGTTGTAGTTTCAGAAGCTTTTCCAATTAATTTGGTTTGTTCTTTAATTTTTTGCTGCATTACAAACAAAATAATTAGCTTTTTCCCACATTTTATAACAATGTTTTTGAAATGTCAATATGATGGATTATAAAATATGACCCATGTGTTTAGGAACAATTTGTATTTCATGTTTTGTAGATTTTCGGTTCATTATTTTTTTTGCTTGCTCAATTCTTAATTGAATTGTTTCTTTTATACTATTTGTTATAGGCTTAGGCCTTCTAAAGTCCATTAAAAAATATGTACAAAAATCTTCTAAAAGGTAAGGCCGTTTGTCTACATGTATTGTGCATTTTAAAATTTTTGATTTTTTAGATATAGTATTTTTGCTAATTGAAAGATTATAAGAATCTTCTAATATATTTTGGAATTCTTTTAAAGAATAAAGTCTTACACCGTTAATACTTAACATAAATACCTCATTAATTTCATTTTATTATATATTGTGTGTTAGTTTCAAGGAGGTTGGGTTATATGTTGAATACTTTTGACGTTTTTATTAGAATTTGTTATGTGGTAGGAATTGTTGGCTGTAATGATTTATTTGCCCAAAAAATTTACAATAAGGTGATATTTTTTAAAAATGGGGCTATGCTTGAAATTTGGGTTAAGTATTTTTTTTCAATTTCATCTTCTAACAAAGTAATGTCAATTTTGATACAGCTATTTTCTTGTATAATATTGATGTCATTTAAGATAAAGTCTAAGCTGTTTGAATTTAAATTTTTAGTCAAAAAATTTGTTCTTTCTAAGAATATTAACTTTATTTTGCCTCCTAATCCGTTCTCATTTTCAATAAAAGATCTTAACGTTTTTAGAATTTTTTGTTTATTGTTTATAGTTTTTATTTGATTTGAATTTGTTAAGATTAGCTCTTCGTAGATTTTTGTGCTTAGATTTAGCAATAATCTATTTGTTGTTTTAATATTTAAATTTTCACTAGTTTTGAAATCGGCTTTATTCATAATTTTAATGTTTGAATAGCTGATTTTTGTCAAAAAAGGAAGCTCAATGGTTTTATTAATCCCTTTTAATAGTAAATTGACTTTTTGGTTATTTGCCTTATTTCCAAAAAGGTAAATATTGTTATTTTTTATAATGGGAATAAACGCATTTTCTACGTTTTCTTTTCTATAAATAGAGCCAAATATTTTAAGTCCTATTAGGTAAATTTCATCTTTATTGTTGGCTTTTAAATCAATTTTATAAACTTTAACTATCATCATGTCATAAACTATTTTAAGTTTTTCTTCACTTACATAATTAATATAAAATTCAAGTTTCCCCTTTAGAATGTCTGTTGGCAATTTAGAAAATTCATTTGATCTTAATTCTAAACTAATAATTCCACCTTTAAATTTTTTTAGAGTTATATTTTCTTTTTCGTTCGGTTGAATATTTTTTTCAAAATTAAGCTCCAATTTAAAGCCTATGGGATTGATAATGAATATTTTTTTGTTTTTTACAAAGTAAGTATTAATAATTGACCTTGGGTCAGTATACACGATTTCTCCTATAAATGCACTTTGAAATTTATGTAAATTGGGGCAGACAAAAATCTTGTCTCCTAAATCGGTTTTTGTTAGAGCAACACTTAATGATAATAGTTTTTTAATCTTAATTCAAGCTGTAAAATTAGAATGTTTTTAATTGAATTTATTATATTATTGAATTTTCTAATTTTGAGAAATTATTTAAAAATAAATATAAGATAAATTAAATAGAGGTTTTTATGAATTCAAAATTTATTACAAAGTATTTTATTTTGGTATTTTTTTTAATTTCTTGTCAAACTTATCAAATAGCTTATGATAGGTTTTCTCAAGTATTAGATTCACAATATGATGTTGGAGTAAATTATTCTAGAGATGGGATATTTAAATCTGTAATTTCTGTTAAATATGATAAGTTAAAAAATAAAAGGGAATATTTTATTTTGGTTAGAGTTGAGTCTAGAAATTCTAGTAAAATAAAGCTTGAAAAGATAATCACAGATACTAGGTTTGAGGCTAAAGGGGAGCTGGTTTTAGAGGATAGTAAACGGGTTGTTTATTATGATGAGTTTTATGATCCATATTCTTTCTATGATTATACAACAGTGGTTACTGAAAAAAATATTAAGGTAGAAATTTATAAATTTAGTATTTCAGAAAGCGAATTTATAAAATTTGTTGCTTTGGGTAATGATAATATAGCGTCATTTAGAATTTATGCGTTCAGGAATGATGTTGTTGTAAGTTTTAATAAAATTCCTTTTAAAAAGTTTTTGGACGAGTTTAATTTAAAAGTTAAAGAACTTAGTGACAGCTGACTTAAATTTTAATAATTTTAAAGCCCAAATTAAATAGTAATTTTTTAGAGGAGGTATAAAACCAGAGTATTTATTATAATTGATATTAATTTGTTGTAATATCAATTATAAAAGGGTTTTTAATATTATCTATGGTGTTAATCTTTAGAAAACTTAATGAATTCTAGTATAGCTTTTTCATTTCTGAGCAAGAATAGCCCCTCTCTTATTCCATTATGAAATTCTTCAAAGGAAATTAAAATTGTTTTTAAATTTTTATCTTTATTATCTATATTATCATAGTAAAATATAAAGTATGGTCTTCCGGTATTATCTTTAAAGCCAAGAAAATTTACAAATATTGCTGCTTCTTGAAACTCTGTTTTTAAGTCGTATGAGAGGCCGTTTTTGTATAAAAAAATTCCATTACCTTCAAGATTTTTAATTTCTGAATTATTTATTGTATTTTTAATTTTAGTAAAACTCTCAATTGCTTTTAAAATATATTTTATTGATGAAAATTTGGTATAGTATATTCGGTTATTGATTTGAAATTCTAAAAAGATTCCACATTCATTTCCGGCTCTAATTACATCTTGTTCATTTTTAATAGAAGCTGCAATTTTTTTGTCAATCACAAGATTGATTTTGAATGTAGAAATATGGCTTAAGTTTTTCACATTGTCAATTGCTAAGTTTTCTGTTAGATAGACTTTATAATTAATAAATATTCCTTTTAGATTTTTAATTTTAGCTTGTTTGAATTCATAGTTTGTGTTCTGAGCATGTATTGCTAAATTTTGAATCAAAAATATTAAGAATATAAAAACTTTACTTTTCATTATATAACTTATTATATGATATCAGTCTTAAATAATTTTAGTAAACCATTTTTATCTATTAAGTTTGAAATTTATAAAAATTTTATCTATATAAGTAGTTTTTATTGATTTTTTAGAGAATATTTTTTTTGTAGAGATTTGTGTCAGATGCTGAATTGTTATTATTTTTTCTAAATCGAAGATTTTGTAAATGGTTTTTTTGATTCATTCTATGATAGTTTTTTAAGTTCTTATTTTTTTCAAAAATAAGAAGAGACATCTACTACATAAGCATCCACAAGCTTAACTTCGTTCAAGTTTATTTCTTTATAGAAATAAGCTAAAATTTAGAATTGTGTTTTTAATACCACAATTACTATATATACTCTTTGGTGGGAAATAATCTCCCCATTTTATGCAAATAGATATGTGTCCTAATTTATATTACAATTGTTTTATAAGCACATGCTATCCCAAATTATTAATGCTTTTTCCAAGTACTTCTTTTTGTATATCTTAATCAAATAATTTTATTATTCTTTTTAATCCCTCTATTTAGAAATACCTTCGCATATTTTATTTATATATTTTATTGAGTTTTTTGATTATCAGTTCTAAAATTTTGTCTATGTCTATCGTTCTTATATTTAGAAAATATTTGTGTTTTATTTACTTTTAAATTTCTTTTAAAAAGAGATTATAAGCATAAGAGTTGTAGTCAATCCAAACACTAAAAAGCCTAAAAGCTATCAGCTTCTCTTAAGAGCAGAAATTCATTTTTATATTTACTTGGATAAGGTGATAAAGCTATCCTTATTTTTCATAATAATCGCTACTATCACTTGATATTTTGTTATATAAAAATTCTATACAAATCCAAATACTTTTGAAAACTAATTTTTAATTGGTGTTAGAAGATATTCTGCGCTTATAAGCTTTGTTAGCATCCATTATTTTTTAATAATTAAATTTAATTTCCTTTACAAATTCATTTCACCTATTTGATTTTCTTTAGAAAAGCCTAATTCTTTTAAAAAAAATTGCAAAATATATGGGAATACTCAATTATTGGGCTAATAATTGAGTATTAAATATTCTCCTTTTTTAAAATTAAAAGAATTTATTATCAATATTTACTTCATACCATACATTCTTTTAAATGAACCTCTTATTTTTAAGGGGTTTTCTTTTATATAGAGAAAATTAAAAGCCAATTAAACTCTTTAACATAAAATTATTGATAAGCGAATACACATTTTTTTACAACACATTGTAAATTCATCTACCTCTATAAGCATTATGGAATTTAGATGGAAATGAATTTGTAAAGGAAATTAAATTTAATTATTAAAAAATAATGGATGCTAACAAAGCTTATAAGCGCAGAATATCTTCTAACACCAATTAAAAATTAGTTTTCAAAAGTATTTGGATTTGTATAGAATTTTTATATAACAAAATATCAAGTGATAGTAGCGATTATTATGAAAAATAAGGATAGCTTTATCACCTTATCCAAGTAAATATAAAAATGAATTTCTGCTCTTAAGAGAAGCTGATAGCTTTTAGGCTTTTTAGTGTTTGGATTGACTACAACTCTTATGCTTATAATCTCTTTTTAAAAGAAATTTAAAAGTAAATAAAACACAAATATTTTCTAAATATAAGAACGATAGACATAGACAAAATTTTAGAACTGATAATCAAAAAACTCAATAAAATATATAAATAAAATATGCGAAGGTATTTCTAAATAGAGGGATTAAAAAGAATAATAAAATTATTTGATTAAGATATACAAAAAGAAGTACTTGGAAAAAGCATTAATAATTTGGGATAGCATGTGCTTATAAAACAATTGTAATATAAATTAGGACACATATCTATTTGCATAAAATGGGGAGATTATTTCCCACCAAAGAGTATATATAGTAATTGTGGTATTAAAAACACAATTCTAAATTTAAGTTGCTGAGGCGATTTATTAAATTTTAGTTAATTTTTGCTTTTTGGATTTTCATTTTTTTTATTTGCTATAGATTTATTGGTTTAGGTTTTAAATGGGTTTTTAGTGAAAAAGAAGTCCCTACCCCTAATCTTATTTGGAGAGGATTAATAGGGGTGTTGGGGACTATTGGTAGATCGTTTTCTACCTTACATATATAATATTTTATTTTTTTAATTTTGTAAATATTATTTAATAATAATAAAAAAATTTAGCGCTTTAAAGCAAAATTTTAAATTTCGGCTTCTTTTCTATGATTCCCTTTTAATTTTTTAATTGTATTGTTTGTCTTAGTATGTTGTTTTGATTGACTTTCAATTTTATTGATTGCTTTTAAAAGCTTTATTTGTCCCTTATTGAGAGGGGTCCTGGCATGTTTAGGCTTCAGCGGATTTAGTTTTTGGTTCATTGTTTGAATTTCTTTAATTTCTGCTTCAGTTGGTTCATAATTTATCCATTTTTTATCTATCCAGCCTTTTTCCCATTCATAATAGCTTTCATTGAAGTTGGTTTTGTTTTGTTCGTCGAAGTGTCTTGCTAGTGCGGCAATTATTTTTGTTCCATATTTAAGCATTTTTTCTGTTTCTGTTTTTGTAATAAATGTGTCATAATCGTAATTTTCTCCAGTTTGCATATTAACAATATCAACTATAAGTTTAAAAGTATTTATGCAATTCATTGTAACATTTGTGGATGAAAAATTAGGATTACTAAGGGCTTTAATATTAAGTTCATATTTTTTCTTTAAACTTATAGGAATTTTGAAAAAGTCAATTATAAAGCCATTTATTTTTGCTCGGTAATTAGCTTCATATTGAGAATCTCCAAAGAAAGTTCCTTTTATTCCCCTAATTATATATTCATTGTAGTTTTTTGTTATTTCTTTTTGCATTTTTATCCTTTAATTATATTATTATAATTGATATAATACAATATGTGTATTAATTGATATTATATCTCAATTAATACACATTACAAATAAAAAAATATTTTTAATTTTGTTTTTTTTATAAATTGTTGTAGATTTTAACTTATCTTTAACCTTTAACCATTTATAAAAAGTCCTTAAGAGAGAAATTTCTTAGGACTTTTTATAAATTTAATAAAAAAAGCATTATCCACATATAATTTCTATGGAATTTAGGTAGGGGTGAGTTTTATTGATAAATATATTTAGAGTTAAAATAAATATATTTTTATGATATCAAAATGGAGGCTTCTCCAGTAGGGATAAATAACTTATACATCTAAAAAAGTGTTTCGGCAATACTTTTGAAATAAGTAGAATATATTTTCTTTAAATAATATATTAATTATATTGGAGCATAGTAATGTAGCATTTTTAATTAAAAGCATGCGAATGTTTTAGGAAAAGTATTAATGATTTATGATTGTATGGGGTTGTAAAACAATTATAGTATTAATCAAAGCGGCATATGTATCCTATTTTTATAAATTAGGCAGATATTATCTATCAAATAAACCCTGTAATAATTGTAGTATTGAAAATACAACTCTAAAATTAAGTGATGCTAAGTGGATTCGCAGTATTTAGCACATAATAGAGATATAAACAATGTAATTCTAAATTTTAAGGCTTATTTATTAATAATAAAGAAATAAAAACTAAGGCAGAATCGCTTGATGTAGCTTTTAGATTATGTTACAATAAGTGTCTTTTTTTTTAAAAAAAATAACCCAAAAAGTTTTCATGTGATTAAAGCAAGAAGCCATTTCTTTAATTTAAAATAGTATTCCATGTAAAATAATTAATATATGATATAAAATAATTAATATATGATATAAAATAATTAATATATGATATAAAATAATTAATATATGATATAAAATAATTAATATATGATATAAAATAATTAATATATGATATAAAATAATTAAAAGGAAGTTTGCATGAAAAAAATAGCATTTCATATTCAAAAAGGCGGTGTTGGCAAAACTACCTTAAGCGGTAATATTGCAAGCTATTTATCTAAAACAAAAAAAGTTATATTAGTTGATTGTGATATACAGCAGGGAAGTTCTTCTACATGGTTTCTTAATCATGAAATTCTTAGATTAGATATTAAAGATTCTCTTTTAAAGAAGGCAGATATATATCAAGTGTTAAAACAAATACAAAAAAATTTTTATATTTTGCCATGTGTGCCCAGTGGAACTTTTAGAAGAGATGTGCAACACAAATTGCAAGATTTTCCATATTTGATAGATGATTTTTGTTTAGAATTAGAGAAATTGGGATTTGAATTGGCAATTTTTGATTTATCTCCCAGTTTTGAGCTTTGGGAACGAAGGATTATTCTTGCAATGTCCGAAGTTGTTACTCCACTTACTCCGGAATTTTTAAGCCTTGAAGGAATTAATATTTTTAAGGAAGAGTTTGATTTTTTGTTAAAATCTTATAGGAAAAAGGTTAAGCATGAGAAGATTATTTGCAATATGCTCAATAAAAATTTTAAAAGACATAATTTACACTTAAAACAATTTAAAACCTTTGGATATGATCTTTATGAGGTTGGACAAGATGCTAAAATAGCAGAATCTCAGCTATATAAAAAGTCTATTTTTGATTATTATCCTGAGAGTAAGTCTATTCTGGAACTTTCAAGATTGGGGGATGCTTTATGCCTATAAGTAAAGAGGTTGATTTAGAGGAAATTATTAAACAAAATGTTAGTAAATCTAAATTTGCTTTTAACTCTGATAATGATGCTGTTGCCAACAACATTTCAAATGTTAAGCTTGGTAGATCAAAGATGACTATCAAGCAAATAAGTGTAGGATTGAAAGATGAATATTGGGTTAAATTTTATTCCATTTTAGATAAAAAGGGATTAACAGCTTCTGGTTTTATAAGGACTTTAATTATGGAATATATAGAAACTTATAAGAAATAATAATTTTATTATTTAAAGTTTAAATTTCTTTATGGAATATTGGGATTTAGCTTAATTACAATTAATACAATGAATTAAATTATTATATTAATTGTAATTAAAGCTATTATTGATATTATTATAAATATATAAAATTTATTTTTAATAATTAATAGATAGAAAATTAATTTTAACATTTCTATTAATAATAAAAAAATATCAAAGCATTTTTTACAACATCTGATTAATTTTGTAAAAAATGCTTTTAGCTGCATGTGAAAATATACTATACACATAGTTAAGCATGAATATACAATTATTGCTGTCATAAAAATTTTAATTCCCCTTTAATTTCAGTCTATCTCAATTTTGTAAAAATTCCATTTTTGTTTATCGTATCTCCTATCATTTAAAATTTTGTTATACAAAAAATTTAAACATCTAAATGTTTTTCAAACTAATGTTGGGATTAATTATATTTAAAGCTTTATTAACACTCATTATTTTTTTAAATATTAAATTGTATGTTAATTTACATTAAAAATAATACAAAACATACGATTATCAAAAAATAAAAAAAGTTAAATATTTATATCAGTTAAATTATATAGTAATTGTGGTATAAAAATATAACTCTAAAATTAAGTGCTATTGGTTAAACTTGCATTAGTTTCAGTACTTGTATGATAGAGATATAAATGTAACAAATATTAAGGCTTTTTACTATAAAGAATAAAAACAGGAGACATTGCCCTAAGTAAAGTTTTATGGCTTATGTTCTGGTAGATATGTTCTTTTTTTTCTTCCCCTTTTTTTAAAAAAAAGGGGAAGGGGATCTAAAAAGCTATCATGGGATGGAACAGGAGGCTATTTCTAAATGTTTGATTTTAGGAGAGGGGGGGGAAATAGTAATCACTAAATGTATAATCTTAATATTTAAGAATGTTTTAAGGTATTTGTTTAACTATGTTATTTTTTGAAAAGTTTCCATGCAAAAAATTTTTTTGTTTTATCTTTTTTATTTAGCTTATCACCTTTAATAGATATTCTTTTTTCTCTAGGTTTTGAATTAAAAATAGTAAGTATATTCTCTATATAATCTTTATTTAAAGTTTTAAATAACCCGTATTGATCTAGATCTAAGACATAGTTAGGATTTGTTTTTTTTAAAATTTTAAAATAATAAGACTTGCTAGGTAATATTATTGGATTTTTATATATTTTGATTGCAAACTCTTCAAATGTTATGGCATTTTTAACTAATTCTGATAGATTGTATTTAGGGAAGTAAGTGTTTGTATTGTAGCTTTTTAAGGAGCTTGGTGTTATAAAATATTTTAAAATTTGTTCTTTGGGATATAAATTAATACTTTTTTTACCATATTTTTTGAAAGCTTTTATATTTTGGGATGGTTTATAGGGAATAATTTTCCCCTGTTTTTCCAATCTAATCAGTTTTATATAAGTGGTATTGTTTTTTATGTTGTTATTTTGCAT
>NZ_CP044539.1 GCF_008931845.1 Borrelia maritima | reverse complement strand
CTTTAGTTGGAACTTTAATGATTTCTTTTATTGTCCACATGTTATGGTTTTGTGGTCTTCATGGCACCAATGTTATTGTTGCTCTGCTTAATCCTATAATTCTGACAAATCTTGATTCTAATATTAGGGCCCTTTCTAACAATCTTCCACTGCCCCATATTTTAGCGGGGGGATTTCTTGATTCGTTTGTATATATTGGTGGTAGTGGTGCAACTTTGGGGCTTGCCATTGCTATGATGCTTAGTAAATCTCAACATCTAAAGGCTATAGGTAGACTTTCATTTGCTCCCGGGCTTTTTAATATCAATGAACCTATTATGTTTGGAGCACCAATAGTTTTAAATCCAATATTAGGAATTCCCTTTTTGCTTATTCCTATGTTTCATATAGTTGTCGCATACACTCTTACTAATTTTGGAATTATTGAGAGAGTCAGAACTCTGGTTCCATGGACAACCCCCGCTCCTGTTGCAGCTTTTTTGTCTACAGGGCTTGATATTAAAGCTTTGGTTTTAGTTTTATTATTATTGATTATTACGGTATTCATGTATTTGCCCTTTATAAGAGCATATGATAAGGTTTTGCTTTTGCAGGAAAAAGAATAGTAGAAATTTTTGAATTGCTATTATAAAAATTTATTATAAAAATATTAGAGAGCTATTTTATAAATAGCTCTTTTTTAAAGCCGTTAAAGAATTGTTTAAATTTTAATTTTATTGATTTGTGTTTTAAATAAAAAAAATTAGCTTATACAAAGGAATGTCTCTGTTGTGATTTTTATATGCTTTAGCGCAATATTACATGATTAAATTTAATATATAGGTATGATTTTAGAAAATTATTAATTTTTTACTTAGTTAAAAATTTTAAACTTGATATAATTAAGTTAATATGCCTCCAAAAGTGAAGATAAAAAATCATTTTGAAATATTTAGAAAAGAATTGGAAATTTTATATAATCAATATCTAAATAATAAGCTTTCGTATTTAAAATTGAAAGAAAAAATAAAAATTCTTGCAGAACATCATAAAGCCGTTCTTTTTAGAAAAGATAAATTCACAAATCGTTCAATAATATTAAATCTTTCCAAAACGCGTAAAATAATTAAAGAATATATTAACCTTTCAGTAATTGAAAAGATTAAAAGAGACAATGCTTTTTTATTTTTTTGGAAATCAAAAAAAATAAAAGAATTAAAAAATATAGGGATTAAAGATCTGGGGAAAATAGAAGAGTTAATATTTTTAAATCAAATTAATGATGAAAAACCCTATTTCCAATATTTTATAGATTTGTTTGCAACTCCAAAATGGTTAAATGATTATGCTCATAAATATAAAATCGAAAAGATTAATAGTTATAGGAAAGAACAGATATTTGTCAAAATTAATTTAAATACTTATATTGAAATAATTAAGCTTTTACTAAATCAAACCCGAGACGTTAGATTGAAATTTTATGGAGTTTTAATGGCAATAGGTCGTCGTCCTGTTGAAGTAATGAAGCTTTCTCAATTTTATATTGCAGATCAAAATCATATTCGTATGGAATTTATTGCAAAAAAGCGAGAGAATAATATTGTTAATGAGGTTATTTTTCCAGTTTTTGCAGATCCTGAATTAATAATTAATTCTATAAAAGAAATACGCTATATGGAACAAACAGAGCATCTTACTAAAGAGTTGATCTCTTCAAATCTTGCATACAGTTATAATAGATTATTTCGTCAAATTTTTAATAATATTTTTGCTCCCGAAGAATCTGTTTATTTTTGTAGAGCTATTTATTGTAAATTTTCTTATCTTGCATTTGCGCCTAAAAATATGGAAATGAATTATTGGATAACAAAAGTTTTAGGACACGAACCAAACGATATAACAACAGCTTTCCATTATAATCGTTATGTTTTGGATAATTTAGATGATAATGCAGACAATAACTTATTAAAATTGCTTAATCAAAGAATTTATACATACGTTAGACGTAAAGCTACTTATTCTACTCTTACAATGGATCATTTAGAAAATTTGATAAAAGAACATTCATTTGATGATAATTATATTAAAACATTGATTGTAATTAAAAATTTGATGTTGAAGGACAATTTAGAAACTTTGGCAATGGTTAGAGGATTGAATGTTAAAATTCGCAAAGCTTTTAAAGCGACGTATGGATACAATTATAACTACATAAAACTTACAGAATACTTATCAATAATTTTTAATTATAAACTATAAACATTTAAAGAATATTAGGAAATATTTTATTAATAAGATATCATATATTGATATGAAAATAGGTTCTCATTATTTCTTTAAAAAAATTTTAAAATCCAATGACAATAGAACAATTTATATTTCTTATCTTTATGATAATTTAGATTCAGTTAAACCAACAGGAGATTGGCTTAAAATTTATTTTAAAGATTCTAAAAGAGGTAAAAAATATTTTATTCTTTTTAATAGAAATAGCCTAAATGGTAGTTTTACTTCATGTAGATTTTTAAAAACAGTTTGTAATTTTGGGCTTGATATTAAGTTTTCTGATGGCAATTTGAATATCTTTTGTAAAAGCAGGAAGTCTTTAGAATTTTTGAAATTTAAAGTTGAACATTTTTTTAGAACTACTTTGCTTTGCTCTAAAAATAACAATTTTAATGCAAGCAATGTTAAACTAAGGAGCAAAAAAGTTAAGGTAATTGTCAAGCAAAAAATAAGTTCTAATAATAAATTTTAAAGTCATTAAATTGAAAAGGATAGTTTTCGTCTAAAGTATTTCTTTCAATATTTTCAATGTTTGCATATTTATTTCCAGTTTTTAATAATTTTTCAAATTTTTTTATTTGTTCTTTAGTGTTAAAGAAAACTACAATTTCTACCCTTCCATCGTTTAGATTTTTCACAAATCCTTTTAGTTTCATATTATTTGCTATTTGCTTTGTGAAAAATCTAAATCCTACTTCTTGTACTTTGCCAGAAATAAAATATTGATGTTTGTACATTATTGCCTTCTTTGTATAGAATCTATCCAATAGAAAAATTTTAAAATTTTTCTATTGGATTAGCTTTTTTATATTATATTTTAAAAATTTTACATAAGCTTGTCTATTTCCATTTTTATGTTGTCAGATAATCCTCCAAATACAATTTGAACACCATTTCCTTTTTTTAATATTCCACTAGCCCCTAAATTTTTGAAATAGGAATCTGATTTGACCAATTCTATTTGTTTTAGATTAACTCTTAGTCTTGATGCACATGCATCTATATATGTAATATTATCTTTTCCTCCAAGACCTTCTAATACTTTTGAAGCAGTTTCTGACAAGCTTGTTTTTTCTGAGCTCATCATCATATCTTTTTCCATCTCTTCATCTTCTCTTCCTATTGTTTTGAGATTGAATTTCATGATTGCAAATTTAAATATAAAGTAAAATCCAACAAAGTAGAAGATTCCCAAGATAGGAATTGCTATCCAGTTTGTTTTGCTATTCCCCTGAAGTATCCCAAATAGGAACATATCTATAAATCCTCCAGAAAATGTTAGCCCAACTCCTACGTTTAAAAGGTGTGTTAAAAGATACGCCAATCCAAATAGAGGAACATATATGAAATAATACAGAGCTGGTGCTGCAAAAAGGAATGCAAATTCCAGAGGTTCTGTAATTCCTGTTAGCATTGATGTAAAGCTAGCAGATAATAGTAATGAAGCTACGTTTTTTTTATTTTCAGGTTTTGATGTATGGTACATGGCAAGGGCAGCTCCAGGTAATCCAAAAATCATAACAACAAATTCTCCGCTAAAAAATCTTGTTCCTTTTGCAACTTCAAAATGTACAGTATTGGGATCTGCAAGTTGTTTAAAGAATATATTTTGTGCTCCTGAGATTAATTCGTTATTTATTTCCAATGTTCCTCCAACAGCTGTTTGCCAAAATGGTAAATAAAATATATGGTGAAGTCCAAATGGAATTAAAGATCTTTTTATTGCTCCATATGCAAATGTTCCAAAAAGTCCTGACTGTTCTACAATTTTTCCAAACGAAGTCATTGCCCCTTGGATAAAAGGCCAAATAAATGTTAAAAATATTCCTACTACAAACATTGTTATTGTAGTTATAATTGGCACAAATCTTGTGCCCCCAAAAAATGCTAAGAATGTGGGTAATTGAATATTATGGAATCTGTTGTGAAGAAAGACAGCTACAAATCCTGCTATTAACCCCCCCATTACGCTCATTTGAAGAGAAAATATTCCAAGTACATTTGTATATTCCTGACTTTTTGCAGTTGCAACTGTTTCAGGCATTCCTAATTCTAATAATGCTTTTAAGCTTGCACTTTCTGGTGTAATTCCTTGTATGTACAAAATTCCATTTATAGTTTGGTGCATAACTAAAAAGCCTACTACTCCTGCTAAAGCAGCTGTTCCTTTTTCTACTTTGGCAAGTCCAATTGGAATTGCTGCTGCAAACATTAAGGGTAAGTTAGCAAAAATTACCTCTCCTGTATATTTCATAAGATAAAGTATTGAGTTAGCTACAGTTCCTTTCCCAAGTACTTCTTCTAATCCATAAGCCTGAATCATTGTTTCGTTAGTAAATGCTCCTCCGATTCCCAATAAAATTCCGGCTGCTGGTAAAAGTGCTATAGGCAGCATGAAAGCTTTTCCTATTTTTTGTAATATTGTGAATATAGATATAGATGCGGATGATGTTGACATAATTTTCCCCTTTTTATTAAGTGCAAATTAATTAATTAAAATAATTAATTTGAATAATACGCTTAATATCTTAACAATATTTTTTAATCTTGTAAATATCAGCATTGAACAAATAATAATATATTAAATTGTTGTTTATAAAATTTTACATTTCTAAAAAGTGTTAAAAATTATTTTCAATTCAATTTTGTGTCATTTATTATTAAAAAAGTGGTTGTAATCTTTATCCTTCTTGGAATTATTTCAATTAAATTTAAATCTTAATAGATTGAGTCAATTTGTTTTAGAATGTTATTTTAATGTCAACTACCGATATTAACTTAAAAGGCTAAATGTCGATTAAATATTTGTAGATTTCACTAGTTTTATTAGAATAATCTATTGGTAGTTTATTATCACTGTCTCTAATATTTGGATTAGCACCTTTATTGATAAGTGATTTAATAAATTTTAATTCATATTTTTGAATTATTGCATTATGAAGAGCTGTTTGAGAATTTTGATTTGTTAAATTGATATTAAATTCTTTTGTTATTAAATAATCTATAATACTTTTTGCTTTTACATTTATGGCATAAGTAAATATTGGATCGCCGTTAGAAAATATTGTATTTAGCGAAATAATATTATTATTTTCTGATAAAAATTTTTTAAACTCATCAAGTTTATCATTTTCAGTTAAATGTTGTAGTTGCTTTTTTTTATCAATATATAAATCATATTCTTTTTTAATTTTTATTGTTTTAAGAAAATCCTTTTTATTTTCTTGCAGGTCTATGTAATAAGGGCTAGTTTCTATATTATTTTTATAATATTCTATAGGAGTGCTAACATTATTTTCATCAAGATAGTAAACGCTTATTAGTTCCTTGAAATGGATATTTTTATTTTCTGAGATTAAATCAAATCTAACTTTGTAGTTTCCAAATCTTTCAAAGGGAGTTAAAGTGTAATTTTGATCGTAAAACAGCAATTCTGTTATTTGTCCGTTTGTATTTTTTCGAACAGGAATAATATTACCATACTTATCAACACTTATTTCTGTATTTTTTCCATTTAGAATCGGTAATTTATATTTATTATAAATAGGAATAATATTTTCTTTTATTTGTTCTAATTTTTTTTTAATTTCTGAATTTGTTGCTTTAGCATAATTTTTATAATTTGTTCGAATTTCATAAGAGCTTTTGCCAATGTTTTTAGCATATTTTTCAAAACTAGCAGTAAACACTGTATGTATTGGGTCAAATTTTGACATCAATTCCATTCTTATTGGTACTGGAAAATTTAATAGGTATTTTTGAAAAAATTGTTCGTTTATTTTATGTATTTCCAGGAATTCTTTTTCAAAGATATTAAAATTTTCCAATAATTGTTTTTCAGTGAAGTAATAAGATAAATTTGAACTAATAACAAAAAGAGTAAAAAAAGTCAAATAGTATAAAAAGTATAAATTTTTTAATTTATCTCTAATTTTGTTTCGTAAGTTTTTATTGAAAATTGTAAAAGATAAAAATCCAACAACAAGATACCCAGAATATAGAAATATTTTGCTTAGCACATAATAACTCATTTTACATCCTTTTAAAGCTTATTTTTTACATTATATCAAAATATTTAAATATTTTTATTTACTTTATTTTACTAAAAGCATACAATTAAAGCATTAAATGAAGAAGTTTTTAATTCCTATTTATTTTTTATTGTTTTACGCCTGTTCAACGGTTTCTTTGGCTCAAATACCAGAAAAAGATAAAATAAATTTAACCCTTTTAACATCTTTGATGAATTATCCTAATTTGAAGATTGCAAATTTTAAAATAAAAGATTATGAACATTTGTATCGTTCATTTGATTTTGAAGGCTTGCAAGATGCTAAAAATAGTGCCTATGTTTACGTTGTTGAATCTAATTTCAATAGTAATATTAATTTTATTAAAGACCTTTTTATTTATAATAAGAAATTATATAGAATACTTATTGCTTATAGTTTGACTCAAGGCGCATCTTTTAAGACAGAGATTTTATCTTATCTTGAAAAACAAAAAATTATGGAAAATTTTCCGTTAAAAATAAATTTTCCAACTACCAAGAAATTTATGGATAATAAGCATTGGATTGTAATTGCAAAAACCCATTTAGATTATCTTATTAAGAGTAAAGATTATTTATTATTAGCTAATGTAAAGATTGAATATATACTAAAGAAGTTTTTAGCTTAAAAAAGCTTTTTATTCTAGATCTTCAAATATTTTTTTAATTCGTTCTTTTTTTTCAAGTTCATATTTTTCCAAATTAAGGGCTATTGATTTTTTAATATTATCTGTACTGTGGAGGCAAATATTTGTTTCTATTTTATGTTTTGTATTTTTAATTTTTAAAAATTTTTTATTCTTTTTCATTTTATCTATTTTGCTAAGATCATTAAGTATACTTAATTTTAAATAAATTGTATTTTCAGTTACTTGAAAATCTTTTGCTATTGTTTTTTGGGGATATTTTATAGATTTATATTGAGATAATTTTAATTTTAGCGTGATTGTTGGAATTAAAATGTTTGCTGCAAATATATTAGCTTCTGTTACCATTTGACTATCTTGGATATCAATATAATAGTTTTCATTTTTAGATAAATTTTTTATTTGCTTTTGATGCATCAAATAATGTCCCAAGTGCTTTGCTATTGTAAATCTTTTATTTTCAAGACTCATGTTTTCATTTATATATAAATATTTTTCATTTAATTGAATATATCCTGAAAAATCTTTATATTTGTCTTGAAAACCTACTTCAAAAACTTTAAGGCCTTCTCCCATAGCAATTTTTATTATAGGAACAGGAATAAGTAATATTTTATGTTTTGATATTATATAATCTGAATAGACTTTGGAATTTTCAATATAAGAGCTGAATTTGTTTTCATTCATTTAATATAAATACTCTCCTTTCTGTATTGTATAATATAAGTTAATTATGAAATATAGTTTATCTTTGATTTTAATGGTTTTTATTTGGTCTTCTTGTAAGGTTTTGAATATTGCCGAAGATTTAGAAAAGAATTTTGAAAAAATTGAAAGAGCGGATTATTTACTTTATTTTTATCCAGATAGTCAAATCTACATTAAAAAAGATAAATCCAGCAATAAATTTACTGTTTTTCTAAATGTTATGCTAGATTCAAATTTGAATTTTACTAAAGGTTATTTGAAATTAATTCAAGACAATAAATATATTGGAAGCATTGCCATTTCTAAGGTAATTAGCATTGGAAATTTTAAATTTTTATACATTAATCTTAATAAAGATAATTTTACTCTTATGTTAAAAGCTTTAACTCCTTCCAAAAAACTAGTCTTTTTATTTAACAATGATTCTTTTCAAGTTTGGACCAAGGACACCTTGGAATATGATCCAAGATTTATTGATGTTAATTTTAAGAATACAAAAAATACTTTAGAATATGCATTTAAAAACAAAATTTTATAAAAAAACTCTCATAGTATTGACTTTATTTAAAATTCTTAAAAAGAATTTATTGTTTTATTATCTAATGCTTTTAATATTGTCTTGCTCTACAATCTCTTTTGACGGTCTTCCCGAATTAAGAAAAAATTCTAAATATATTAAATTAATTCAAGAGAAAAATAAAATTTCCTTAAGACATTATTTTACTATTTCTAATAAGTGGAATTTAAGGTACAAAGAACCTTTATTTTTAAAAGTTGGAAATGATATAATTGCCTTATTTCTATTTAATCGGCATAAGCTAATTGATAATAAATATCTTCAAACCTTTTTTAGCGTAGGAAGAGATATTTCTTTAAAAGCTTATTTAAAGCTTATTAAAGCTAGAAAATTTGTTATTACAAATAGTTCTGAACAGATTATTAAAACCATTGTATTTTCAAACTTACCTGACAGCGAAAATATTATTTGTCAGAACAATATGCTTAATAAGGTTCAATAGACCTTTAAAAAGAATTAAAAATCTAATAATTATTATTGAAAATATTTTTACACAATAAAAAGGAAAGTTTCATGGGGCAATATTTAAAAGGTTTATTTTTGCAATTTAAAAACAGTGATATTAACTATAAAAAGGAAATTCTTGCGGGCATTACTACTTTTTTGAGCATGTCATATATTATAGCTGTAAACCCAGCAATACTATCTAACACAGGCATGCCAATTGGCGCGCTAGTCACTGCAACTTGTTTAACAGCAGCATTTTCTACCATATTAATGGGGCTATATACTAATACACCTTTAGCATTGGCTTCTGGGATGAGTTTAAACGCATTTTTTGCATTTTCCGTAGTAATTGGAATGAATGTTCCTTGGCAAGTTGCATTAGCTGCTGTTTTTATTGAAGGACTCATTTTTATTCTATTATCTTTTTTAAGAGTAAGAGAACAAATTATTAATTCTATTCCAATAAATCTAAAATACTCTATTTCGGTTGGAATAGGACTTTTTATTGCTTTTATTGGTTTTGTTAATGGGGGAATTGTCATTAAAAATGATGCCACATTAGTTGGAGTTGGATCATTTGTTGACCCAAAAGTTTTATTTACATTTTTGGGATTATTTTTTATTGTAATTTTTGAAAAATTAAATATAAAAGGAAGCATTCTCTGGGCGATTAGTATAGTTACTATTGCAGCTTGGGTGTATGCAATATTTAACTTAGAAGGCGCCAAATCTATTGGAATACAGCTTCCTAATGGGGTTCTGAAGTTTGAATCCATTGGACCAATATTTAATCAATTAGATTTTTCTTATATTTTGAGTGAGCATTTTTGGACTTTTATATCAATAGTTTTTATTCTCTTATTCAATGATTTATTTGATACTGTGGGTATTTTAATAAGTGTCACAACAAAAGGTGGCATGTTGGATAAAAATGGGAAAATTCCTAATGCAAAAAAAATATTACTGGTCGATGGCATTGCTACTACTTTTGGAGCAATAATGGGAGTTTCTACCGTTACCACTTATATTGAAAGTTTTACAGGCATTGCCGAAGGTGGAAAAACTGGACTTACTTCAATTGTAACTGGATTATTATTTTTGCTTGCAGTTTTTTTTGCTCCCCTTTTTGTTGCTGTTCCTGCTAGTGCAACTGCTGCGGCTCTAATATATGTAGGATTTTCAATGTGTAAAGAATTAATAAAAATTGATTTTTTTAATATTAGAGAAAATATTCCTAGTTTTTTAATATTTTTTTTAATTCCTTTAACTTATAGCATTTCTTCAGGATTTTTTATTGGAGCATTATTTTACATTTTAATAAATGTATCATTTAATCTCTTTAGCAAAGAAAAGATTAATATTTCTCCTATAATGCTAATATTGTGCTTAATTTTTATTATTAAATTTATTTGCGGATATTAATATTTTCATAAGATTTAATTTATTACTACATTTTACTAATAGATTAAATTTAATAAATAGCGATGGTTTTATTTTTGATATAAAATAAAATTTGAGGAGTAAATTTGTAATGGATCAATCTAAAGAAACATTGTTTTTTCAATTTAAAAATAACACAATTGATTATAAAAAAGAAATTATTGGGGGTATTACTACTTTTTTAAGCATGGCATATATAATAGCTGTTAATCCAGCAATATTATCTAGTACAGGTATGCCAATTGGTGCATTAGTTACTGCAACTTGTTTAACATCAGCACTTTCTAGTATTTTAATGGGCCTTTATGCCAATACACCTATCTCACTAGCACCTGGTATGGGCCTTAACGCATTTTTTGCATATTCTGTGGTAATTGGAATGAATATTCCTTGGCAAGTTGCATTAGCTGCTGTTTTTACTGAAGGTCTGATTTTTATTGTATTATCTTTATCAAAAGCTAGAGAAAGTATCGCAAATTCCATACCAGTAAATTTAAAATACTCTATTTCGGTTGGAATAGGACTTTTTATTGCTTTTATTGGCTTTGTAAATGGGGGAATTGTTATTAAAAATGATGCCACATTGGTTGGAATTGGATCATTTGTTGACCCAAAAGTTTTATTTACATTTTTAGGATTATTTTTTATTGTAATTTTTGAACAATTAAATGTTAGGGGAAGTATTCTTTGGGCAATTTTCTCAGTCACTGCCATAGCCTGGGGATATGCAATATTTAATCCAGAAAGCGCGGTTGCTGCTGGCATACGCTTTCCAGATGGAATTTTAAGATTTGAATCTATTTGGCCAATATTTAACCAGTTAGATTTTTCTTACATATTAAACAAGCACTTTTGGAGCTTTATTACAATTGTATTGGTATTACTATTTAACGATTTATTTGATACTTTAGGCACTTTAATAGCAGTGGCAACAAAAGGCAATTTGTTGGATAAAAACGGAAAAATTCCCAATGTTGGTAAAGTATTTTTAGTTGATGCCATTGCCACTACTTTTGGAGCAATAATGGGAGTTTCAACTGTAACAGCGTATGTTGAAAGTTGTACAGGAATAGAAGAGGGTGGTAAAACAGGACTTACAACAATAGTAACGGGAATAATGTTTTTTATTGCAATATTCCTTTCACCACTATTTGTTGCTGTTCCGGCTAGTGCAACTGCTGCAGCGTTAATATATGTAGGATTTTCAATGTGTAGAGAAATAATAAAAATTAATTTTTCTAATATAAGAGAAAATATTTCCAGTTTTTTAATATTTTTTTTAATTCCCTTAACATATAATATCTCTTCGGGAATAAGCGTTGGAATAATATTTTACGTTTTAATAAACGTAATACTTAATTTATTGGAAAATAAAAAAAATAAAATCTCTCCAATAATGATAATACTGTGTCTAATTTTTATTATTAAATTTATTTATATTTATTAACTATTTGATATTTATAAAAAACATTTAAGATTTGTAATTTTAAAAAACTAAATTATAAATAGTGAAAAAAGTTTTTATCTTTAAAATATTCTTTCACCCATTAATAAACTTTATACAAATTAAATAAAACCTAAAAACTCGCTTATTACTTAAATAAAAAATTTACCAAAACTAATTTATCCCTTAAAGTAAAATTTTGCAATCTCTAAATCAAACTGCTTACCTAATTTTTTATATTTAGAATGCTTAATTTAATTAACAAATTAGTAGCTTTTAAAATTATTTAATACTTATTAAAAATTCATTTTTAATAAGTATTAAATAAAATATAAGCCAAGAAATCTTTCTTGACTTATGTTGACTTTATTTTTCCAGTTACTTTTTAAAACAAATTAATCTTACAATATTAATTGCAATTAAGGTTTTTTTGGATTTTCTACCACAACAGGACTTGTGAGCTCTTTAATCGCATTAGTTAGTGTTTCATGAGCTGCTTTTGCCAAGGTTCCTACTGATTCAGATAACTCTTTAAGTTCTTTAGCACCCTTATCATTAGGAGTATTTGTTTTTACAATAGCTTTTTTTGCATCATCATTGCTAGCGTTTTCCATACCGAGCTGTGCGTGGCTACCTTTTAGTTTATTGGTAAATTGTTCAGAACAGTCCTTAGCCTTTGCAATTTTTTCTTTTAATTCTTCATTTTTCAATCCATTTAATTTTTGTGTTATTAGGGCTGATATTGTATAAGCTCCTGCCAACAATGATCCGTTGTGATCATCTTCGGTATCTAAGCCATTTTGGTCTAATTTTTTACCAATAGCTTTAGCAAGTTCATCAATAGATGAAAGCAATGCTTCAACTTCTTGTACAACCAGCACAACTGCATTAGAGTCCATAATTTTTTTACTTATTTCTGCAAGATTGGGTCCTTTAGCAGACTCACTAGCAGGATTAGTAGATGCAGAGCTTCCATCCTTCCCTGAATTATTACAAGAGATAAATAAAAATAAAGTCATTAATACTGCACTTAATGTATTCTTTTTCATTAATTTGTGCCTCCTTTTTATTTATAAATTATTAGTTCAACAATTTTGCTTTTCAATTCTTTGTATAAAAAAAATAATTTTTCAAGAGTAATACTTTGAATAATTATTCAATATTTTCAAAGTATTACTCTTGAAAATATTGAATAATTATTCAAAGTATTACAAAAAATTTTCTTAAATTGATTTAAAAATTGATAGAAGCAAGGACAAATATGTTAAAATTAAATAAATTATGTTTTAATAAGAAAATTTTCAGTTTGTTTTAAGGACTTGTATGATGAATATTCGCTCGGTACTTATATTAGATTTTGGATCCCAATATAGTCGGCTAATTGCAAGGAAAATTAGAGAAATTGGCGTTTATACAAAAATAATACCTTACAATACTCCCTTAAAAGAAATTAAAAATATGAACATAGCTGGAATAATACTAAGTGGGGGTCCTGCTTCTGTTCATTTAAACGAAGCCCCTACCTTGGACATGGAAATTTTTAATTTAAAAATACCTGTTTTGGGGATATGTTACGGAATGCAAATAATTGTTAAATTATTTGGTGGCTTAGTATCTAAAGACTGTAAGCAAGAATATGGAAGCACTGAAATCTTTCTAAAAAATGAAAAATCTCTTTTATTTTCAGAACTTCCAAACAAATTTCAAATTATCATGAGTCATGGTGATAGTATTGAAAAAATTCCTAACAATTTCAAACAATTGGCTTTTACAAAAAATTGTATTGCCTCTATATCAAATGAAACTCAAAAAATTTATGGTCTACAGTTCCACCCAGAAGTAACTCATTCTGAATTTGGTGATCAAATACTTAAAAATTTTGTTTTTAAAATTTGTCAAGCTCAAATTAATTGGTCATTAGAGGACAATATAGAAACCATTGTGGAAAAAATTAGGCTTAAAGTGGGCAGCAAAAAAGTTATTTTAGGGCTTTCTGGTGGCACAGACTCTTTGGTTTGTGCATTACTGATAAAAAAGGCATTAAAAAAAAATTTAATCTGTGTTTTTGTAAACACCGGCTTATTGCGTAAAAATGAAGATAAAAAAATATTAGAATTAAAAAATCAATATGACTTAAATATAAAATACATTGATGCTTCTGAAAAATTCTTGCACCACTTAAAAAATGTAAGTGATCCTGAAAAAAAAAGAGAAATAATAGGAAATAAATTTGTAAAGATTTTTGAAAATATTGCTCTAGAAGATCAAAATATAGAATATTTAGCTCAAGGAACAATTTATTCTGACGTAATTGAATCTAAATCAAAAAATAACGCTTCTTCAAAAATTAAATCTCATCACAACGTAGGTGGACTCCCAGAAAAAATGCATTTAAAACTTTTAGAACCTTTGAATGAATTTTTTAAAGATGAAATAATTCAAATTGGTATAAATCTAGGCATTAAAAAAGAAGATCTTTATAGACACCCATTTCCAGGCCCTGGATTAGCTATAAGAATAATTGGAGAAGTGACACAAGAAAAGATAAATATCTTACAAGAAGCAGACAATATTCTCACAGAAGAGCTTTTTATAAGCGATTTATATTATGAAATAAGACAAGCATTTGTTGTATTATTGCCTGTCAAATCTGTAGGCGTAATGGGGGACAAAAGAACATACGAATATACTGCTGTAATTAGATGTGTAAATACTCAGGACTTCATGACTGCAGAATGGGCTGATCTTCCTTATAGTTTTTTAAAAAAAGTTTCCTCAAGAATAATCAATGAAGTTAGAGGTATAAATAGAATTTGTTATGATATATCTTCTAAACCCCCATCAACCATCGAATGGGAATAATAAAAAAATTAAAAAGGGAACTTTATGACAAATAAGATAATAAAAGAAGCTTTAACTTTTGATGATGTGTCCTTGATTCCAAGAAAATCTTCTGTATTGCCTAGTGAAGTTAGCTTAAAAACACAATTGACAAAAAATATATCCTTAAATATACCATTTTTAAGCTCAGCCATGGATACTGTTACAGAAAGCCAAATGGCAATAGCTATTGCCAAAGAAGGAGGAATAGGAATTATACATAAAAATATGTCAATAGAAGTTCAAAAAAAAGAAATAGAGAAAGTAAAAGCTTATAAAGCTCAAAAGACTATTAACACAGGTAAAGACACAAATGAACAAAAAAACAAAATACTTGCAGCAAAACAACATTTAGAAAATCCTAATATATGCAAAAATGCAGAACACAAAGAAGATTTTTCTAATGCATGCAAAGATTTAAATAATAGACTACGAGTAGGTGCTGCTGTTTCCATTGATATTGATACCATGGAGCGAGTTGAAGAGCTTGTAAAAGCACATGTAGATATAATTGTTATAGATTCTGCACATGGACATTCTACAAAAATAATAGAACTTGTCAAAACAATTAAAAATAAATATCCATGCTTAGACCTTATTGCTGGTAACATAGTAACTAAAGAAGCCGCATTAGATTTAATCGATGCTGGGGCAGATTGTTTAAAAGTAGGAATAGGTCCAGGGAGCATCTGTACAACAAGAATCGTTGCAGGCGTTGGTGTTCCCCAAATAACAGCAATCTGTGATGTTTATGAAGCTTGCTATAATGCAAATATTTGCATTATAGCAGATGGTGGAATCAGGTTTTCAGGAGATATAGTTAAAGCTATTGCAGCAGGAGCTGATAGCGTAATGATAGGTAATCTTTTTGCAGGAACAAGAGAATCTCCCTCAAAAGAAATAATTTACAATGGAAAGAAATTCAAATCATATGTTGGAATGGGGTCTATTTCTGCTATGCAAAGAGGCTCTAAATCAAGATATTTTCAGCTCGAAAACAATGAACCTAAAAAATTAGTTCCCGAGGGGATTGAAGGAATGGTGCCGTATTGTGGAGAATTAAAAGACATTTTGATTCAACTAAAAGGTGGATTAATGTCTGGAATGGGATATTTAGGAGCAAACACAATATCTGATTTAAAAATAAATTCTAAGTTTGTAAAAATAAGCCATTCTTCATTAAAAGAATCCCATCCACATGATGTTTTTCTTATAACATAAAAATACAAAATCTTTGTCAAATCAAATAATTATCTTTCTTTTAAATATTCAAAAATTGCATTATTTTTTCAAAAAATAACAACTTTGGTAGGAGAGGAATAATGAAAAACATAATAATGGCATCTATTTTTGCAATACTTTTTCTAGCATTAATTTACTCGGCGTTTATTCTTTTGGAGAATAAACATTCTAAAATAATGAAATTAATAAGAAATGAATTCTTATTTTTGTTATAGCTAGACCAAAAGGTCTAGCTATAAACTATTTAAAATTATTTAATTGGCTTTATTTCAGATAAATTGAATCTTTCTGAGATATTTGGCTCCCAACCCTTCCACCTGTCGCTTCTAAAAAGATAACTAGAAGCATTGACATTAATAAATGTAGCTGGGAAATCTCTTTCAATTAGTATTGCTTCTGCTCTTTTTAAAATTTCCTGTCTTTCAGAAATATTTCTCTTATGATCTGATTTTATTAAAAGTTTATCATATTCAGAATTTGAATATCCATAAGATGAAAAAGCTGTGTTTTCGGTTTTAAAGATGCTTAAGAATGTCATGGGATCAGCGTAATCTCCTGACCACCCTGCTCTTATTATTTCATAATTACCATTTACTCTACTATTTATATATGTTGACCATTCTTCATTTTCAAGCTGGACATTAATATTTAAATTTTTTTTCCATTGGTTTTGAATAAATTCAGCAATTTTTCTCTGTCTATCGTTTACATTGTACTTTACTTTCAATAAAGGAAAATTATTACCATTGGGATACCCCGCATCCGACAAAAGCTTCTTTGCCATTTGATCATCAAATAAGCTTAAATTGCTTTTATAAGAGTAATCAACATAATCCGGAGTTGCTCTTCTTGTGGGGATAGAGCTATCATTCAAAACACTCTCTGTTAAGGTTTTTCTATCAATAGCAAGAGATAGCGCTTTTCTAACTTTAACATTGTCAAGCGGTTTTACATTGGTATTAAAAGCATAAAAATAGGTTGAATTAGTTCCCATTGAATAATAATCATCCCGAAGCTTAAGATCCTTAAGTAAATCTGGTGGAACATTGTTGAAAATTGCATCAAGCTCATCATTTAAATACATATTATAAGCTGTAATACTATTATCTGTAATGAAAAATATAACATTGTTAAGAACAATATCTTTGGATTTATAATATTTATTGTTCTTTTCAAGAACAATCTTTTCATTTAAAATTCTGGATTTTAACTTGAAAGGCCCGCTAACAACCATATTCTCAGGATCTGTCCACCTTTGTCCATACTTTTCAATAACGTGCACTGGCACAGGAATAAATGTTTGATGTACTAACATATCAAGAAAATATGGCTTTGGAGATTTCAAAGTTATTTCTAAAGTTTTCTCATCAACAGCTTTAATTCCAAGAGCAGACTCACCCACTTTACCATCAAAATATTCTTCTGCATTTTTTATAGTAGATTTAATAATATTAACAAGAGAGGAGCCAGTTTCTTTGTCTAAAATTCTAAGATAAGACTTTCTTATTCCCTCAGAATTAATTACAATTCCATCACTCCAAACAAGATTATCTCTTAAATGAAACGTATAAACTATTCCATCATCGGAAATATCCCAACTTTTAGCAAGTCCTGGCCTATATCCTCCAGTTTTGGGATCTCCATCTAAAATGCCAATAAACATTTGACTTGCAATATGTGATCCAACCGTATCATTTATTAATTGAGGATCTAAAGTAGCAGGCTCACTCCCAATATTTAGCTTGAAAGCCAATTTTTGACCGTTACTTTCATTAACACAAGAAATAAGTAAGATTAAATTGTAGATTAATACAACTTTTAACTTTTTTATCAATATTTTCATACAAACATCCTTACAATTTTTTATAAATTCAAATTTTAGTTTATATTTTATTATATATGAAATGTAATCTCACATTAAAATTATTAAAAATACTTAAAACTAATCTCAAAATAAAGCAGTTATAATTTATCCTTCATTTAAAAAATATTTATTTTATTCCTTAATCTTTATTCGAAAATATTTCAATTATTTTAATGTTAAATTCTTCTAAGCCAAAATTCGTATTTTATATTTACAACTCCTTTTTTTAAAAAAATGATATAATAATCCATAAAAACTAACATTTTTATGAAAACTAAAGATAATTAAAATAAATAAAATAATTGATCTTGAATTAAAAAAATTATAATTTTTCATTATTTCCTCTCCAATAGTTAATTATATATACAAAAAATGGTTTTTAAATTTATATTATTTATCTATTTACAAATTAGATTTATATTAATTTATTAATTTTTAACAAAAAAATAATAAATTAATATTGAATTTTAAAAAATTAGAATTAAATTATATTTTATAAATTAAGTTTCATACTTAACAGTTCCTTTGTGGCAATAAAAGTTCTTTATAAGAACTTTTATTGCCGTTTAAACCACTTTAAATATATTGAAACCCAAATATCTTATTTTTATATTTCCAGCAATTTGCTATTATAGTAAACAAAAGTTTATTAAAGACCCCTAAAAGAATTGCTGAATAACTTTAATTGTTTATTAAATTTTGTTTCTATAAAATTAAAACCTTACTCTTAATTTAATTATCCCATAAAATAAGATCTGCTCTTAATTTAAGAGCAATTTAATGAATAGATGGATTTTGTGATATGCAGTTCATTTTTTTAAAAAAATATTGGTATCAACAAAATTTGATTATCAACTAATTAAATAATTTTTTCTAAAATCCTAAAAATATTAATTTTTCTTAATTTAAATAGCATTAATAATTAAAAAATAAGTAAAAACTCAAAAGCTTCATAAATAAAAAAATTATAAAACACAAGAATTTAATGTTAGCAAGTCTTAAAACTAGAACTTTTAAGCATTTAAAAATGCCCACAACATTGATGAAAAGTAGTAAATAATTTAAAACCCGAATTTTTAAACCTAATCTTTTTTTTCAAAAAAATAACATTTAGAAATAATAATTAATTTATTAAAAATTATTTGCAATGATCTAATAAAAAATATATTATTATGTTCATTAATCAATATTTTTTTCACACAAGGAGAGGAACATGGAACTACATCAAGAACAATTAAAATTTTTAAAATTATTAGTATTTTTTTTATTGATATCTTGCAATTCATTAACCGTTGAGCACGATCAATTTGGAAAAACATTTAGAATATACCAAAGTTTAAATAAAAATGCAGAACTTAAAGGAATTTTTAATTATAAAACAGGAATAACTAAAATAGTTTTATATACAAAGTTTAGAAACCATAGCATAACAGAACAAACTCCTTTATTACTGCCAGATGGAACTAAAATTGAAGGAAAAATAAGTTATAAAAGAGATGATAACCATTTTTTTGGGAATTGGATTAATTACTCCTCATTTGTTTTATCCAGATCTTTATTAGAAAAGATGATAAAAGAAGAAGATGCTTCTTATAAGAACAATAGGGTTAAAATTAGAATTGGATTAGAAGACTTAAGTTTGAAAAAATATAAAATTTTGGATTTTTTAGTAATGGTTGAATCAATAGAAAACAAAGATTATAAAAATTAATTTTTATAATCTTTGTTATTTTTTTATTTTCTATTTTAATAATTTAGAAAAATGACAAAGGCTACCTGGAGGTAGCCAACTTATTATTCTAATCAAACAACAAGAGCGAGACATTGCATCTCAATCTATATAGATTATTATATAGTATTTTGTTTTTTTGTAAAGTGTTTTTGAAACATTTTTTAAATTAGCACTATTTTGTAAAGTTAGAATATTATTTTTTATACTTTAAGTTGTCATATTTATTTTTAATATTCATAAGTAATTCTTGATTGTCATAATATAATTCTTTTAATAAAAAGCTTACGAAGCTTATATTTGATTTGTAAAAATCAAAGCTTTTTTCATCTCCAATTTTTATCTTAAAGGATTTATTTATTATATTTTTTGGATTAGGTATAATTCCATTATTTTTTAAAATTTGTATAGCATAATACATTCCTTTTTTTAAAATTAATTCATAATCGATTTTACCATTATCAATTCCTATTGCAAGTTTAATATACCTATAAACGGTTGTTTTTGCCATATTATAATCTTTTATGAAGTGTCCAAAGCTTTTATATTTATCTATAACGTAATATTTGTTGTCGTTAATTTCTTTTAAAATTCTAGCTGTCTCAATTTTATTATAAGATTCTTCTTTTATTAAAATTTTTAATTTTTCTTTTAATTTTAAATATCTAGATTCTCTGGTTTTTTTTATTTCATGCTCATTAAACTCAACCCTTTTAACAATTTCTATTTTTTTATTTATTTTCATCTGTTATTTTTGCTCCATAATGTGATTTCAAATTAGTTCCACATGGAACTAATAGTTCCATGTGGAACTAATTTGAAATCACATTCAAAAAATTTTCAATTATATTTTCATAAGCTTTATAATAATCTTCATTAGAATTAAAATTTTCCCTATAAAAAATAGTCTTACGTAAATTATCTCTTTTAGGAATACTTCCTAAGAACTTACCTTTATATTCGAATTCAATAAAATTTTTAAGTTCCTTATCAATATTTTGCCTTTCAACAAATTTAGTTATTAAATAAAATATCGGCATGTCCTGTTTAAAAAGATCATGAAGTCTACTATTTAGTAAATCCAAACTTTCAATTGCCCATTGATCAGTTGGTAAAGGAATGATTAAATGATCTGTAATTATCAAACTATTGTTAAGCAAACTTCCTAATGTAGGCGCTGTATCCATTATAATAAAATCATATCTACTTTGAATAAAACTTAAAAAAATTTTAAGTAAATTTTCTTTCAAAGAAATACTTTCCTCATTAAATTTACTTAAAGTTATATGGCTTGCTATGAAATCCGTGTTATTGTTTATTTTTATAATTGAATTTTCTATGTCTATTTCTTTTTTAAGAACTTTATATATATTAATGTCTTTTGGATTTAGATTTTTCTTTCTTATAGCCTTAATATAAAAACTTGTGCTGCTTGCTTGTGGATCTAAATCTATTAGTAATATATTATTATTTTTTCTTGCAAGGATGTCTGTAAATATTAATGCTGTGGTACTTTTCCCCACTCCTCCTTTTATTGAGGCTATTGTTATTATTTTTGATTTTTTTTTATCCAATTTAGTATTCCTTTATTGTTTTCATATTTTTTTCCATAAAATTTATGTATTTCCTCTTCAATTTTTAAAGTTCTTTCTAGAAGAGATTTATAAAAAATTTTATTTTTGTTTTTAGTTTTTGTTAATATATATAAGCTCCTCAAGTAACAAAAAACACTTCCTTTTTTGAATTTAAATTGCATGTAGAATGTTTTTTTTAATCTTATTGTTTTTTTTTCTCCTTTTTCTGAATAATTTATAATGAATGGTTTTGAGAGATTTATAAACCCGTAAAAAATTCCTAAAAATTTATCGTTTTCTTTTACTGAAAATAAATGAAAACTTTCATATTTTTTATTATTAAACACATTTCTAAGACATAGCCAAAATTTTCCTTTTTTTGGTTTTGCTTCAAAATTATTTATCATGCTAAAGATTTTTGTATGATAAATAATTTTGTTTTCGGATCTTTCAATTTTGTTAAAAAAATTTTTCTTTGTTTTTTTATTTTCCATTAGATTTTTTGACTTTACTTTACATATTTTTATTTTTTTTTATTAGATTTTTCATTAATACAATAGCATTTTTTATATTGTTTGTTGTATTAATTTGGTTTTTATATTTTAGGTTTTGTTCTTTTTTTGTTTTGTTTTTATTTTTAAATTTTTTTATTAGTTCATTAAAATCTGTATTCTTAAAGTTTTTTGACATGAACCATATTTTTTTTTTCTTTTTTTCTAAAATTTTCTTAAAGAATTTTATTATTTTTGTTTCTTCGTATTCATATAATTCTTCCATAAAATCTTTTAAGTTCCATAGTGAATTTTTGTAACTTATGTTGTTTTTTGTGATTTTTTTTATCTCTTGTAGATTTATTACTTTTGATTTTTTTTTGATTTCCTTTTCTAAGTGATTTATTGTTTTTTTTAAGTTTTTTCTTTTATTACAATTTACAGAATTCTTGTAATTTTTACTTATAACATTACTTAATACATGTGAATTTATTTGATATGAAATTTTATAATTTTGAGATTCTTCAATTATTTTAAATTTTTTTAGTTGCTTGTTTTTTGATTTTTCATGTTTGATTTTTTTAGCGATAAAATATGCTGTACTGATAGTTTTTTTTGCTAATTTTTCAAGAGCTTTATTTATTGTATAGTAAGTAAAGCTCCCATTGTTTTTTCCAAGCGGATTGAAATGGCTTTTAATTAATCCTAAATTTTCAAAAATTTTTATGTCATTTTGTATTGTTCTTTTGGTAACCTTTTTAAATCCCTTTTTCCCCAATATAGAATTTGTCATTGCTACAACATTACTTAGAGAATATTTCTTTTTGGATATGAAGTAGTTGGTGCTCAGTTTTTGTATGACCCAAAATATTTTTAATCTTCTATCTACTACTTTATTAAAAGGCATTTTATTAGTTTTTAATTTATACATTTTAAGCTCCTATCGTTTGATCTTTTATTGCATTAAGCATTGTAATTAATGATAATGCACTTATTAAAAAAAGTAAAGTTTTAGTAATGGACTTATAATCATGCAGGTAAGATTCAATAAGTTAAAATTTATATCTACTTGATTGTAAATTTTTTATGCAATGATCAACTTCTTTTAAGAATTTTAGAAGAAGTGGTTTATATATTTCAAATGTGAATTCTCCCTTTTCTCCGTAAGATTTTAATTTCAAGGTAATATCTTTTTCAATATTTTTTGTAAGTTCAATTATTTTTTGTGGACTTAATACTATATTTAATGTTTCTTTTATTGTTTTTGAATCCTTTAGAGTCCTTACAGGAGGTTCAATTTTTAATTTTCTGTCATCTTCATCATAAATAGAGTGTAGAAAGCGTAGTTTATCAGAAAATAAGCTTAAATTTAAAAACAGGATATTTAAATTTTCACAGGGGTAATAATTTGCTATAACAAATGTTTCGTAAGTTTCTAAGGGTGTGTTTGATTTTTCAAATAATTTTGGAATTTTCATGCTGTAGATATAATAATCTTCTGTTTCATTATATTCTGTTTTAAGCTCTGTTTTTTCAATTTCAATTTTTCTATTATCAATACGTTTTTGTAATATATTTTTAGATATTTTAGTTTCTTTGTCAAAATCTGTTAAATATGCTAGGATATATTCCTTATTAAATTTTGTACTATGAGATACATTCCAATTATCCTGAAAGTCAATGTTAATGTATTTCCCCATACTTGTATCGTAAATATGGGCTAATAGATCTCTTGAATCAGTTAGTGAAATACTGATAATGCTTTTATTAAAGTTAGATTTTACTTTAAGCTCTGCTTTATATTTTTTCAAATAATTAATTTTTTCTTCATTTATTAAAATACTTTCAGGGTTTATTTGCAATCCTTTTTTTTCAATGTAAATATTAATTTTAAAATTTTCTTTTTCTGTTACAGGATTATATATTCCCACAATAGATATTTTATCGTCATAATTTCTACTTATTATTGAGTCTTCTTGAAATTTCAGTTTGCCTAATTTATGACTTGTATCGTGTAGATTAAAATTACCATTTGGGATGGATCTACAACCTAAAATTAATAAAAATAAGGAAATCTCTTTAAGATATTTCATTTTTTATTCCTTAAGTAATTATGTATAAATTAAATTTTAGTGCAATAATTATATTCTTTTTCATTTTAATTATTGAAGAATTTGTTATACTTTTATTTAAGCTTTTTATTAATATTAATATATTTTAGTATATTTTATGAGAAATCTTTAGATGAAAAAAAAGTTTAATTTTATTTTTACCTTTATTCTTTTTTTATTTTCATGCAATATTAGTACTTTTTCAATTTTTATTAAGTCTTTGGATGAAGCAATAAAGATTGAAATTGGTTTATATGAATCATTGGGAAATGGTAAATTTAAAACTGGCATTCATACTAAGGATTACTTTGATTCTATTAAAGATATTAGTTATTATTCTTATTTTTTTATATTAGATAAATTTAATAAGAATATTGTAATGAAATTAGCTTTAAGCTCTAAAAAAGCAAAGTTATTAACCTATGATTTTGGTGTTTTTTTTGATCATAAATTTAAATTAGCAATTTATAATTTAAATTCAAGTGAACCTGAATTTGACATTATTAATAATTTTAACAAAAAAATTGTTTTAAAAAATAATATCAATAGTAATATGCAAAAAAATATTGCTACTATTATTTTTAATTTGGATGATATAAAAGCTATTAATCGGGACTTTGAACTTAAAAATTTTATTGAGGATCTTAATTCTACTACTAATGAATTTATATATTTTCTTGACAGCTCTAAACTCTTTGATTTAAGAGAGTCTTACATTACTGTTCATTATTATGTTCTTAAAGCAATTGAAAAATTTTTGCAGTAAATAAACTTTTTATTAAGCCATTTATTTATTTTCTATTATTTTGAATTTTTCCCATGGTTCTATTTTTTCAAGCAAATATATTTCCCCATCAACTATTTTTCCAACTACGTTTATAAGACCATTATTTGGAGTATCTTTTAGGGATATTTGAAGTTCTCCTGCATAACCTAAATATTCTGAAGAGTCTATTAAAATATCTCCTTTTTTGATTTGATTTGGGGAATGTACAGGGAATTTTTTGTTATTATAGTAAACTCTTGGCATAGTTGATCGAATTCTATAAGAATTAATATCTCCTCTGTTGAAGTGCAAGTTTTCAATTATTATTTCTTTTTCCACTAAAGTTGCTTTGGGATTGAGATCTGCTTTGAGTTCTAAAACATTTCTGTTTACTTTTGATACTTTTTGTAGTTCTGTTTCACTTGGAAAACAATTAGAAATTAAAACAGTATCTATACCTTCTTTGAAAAGATCTTTTGTCTGTGTTTCTATATCTTTATATCTGTGCGATTCTAGTGTGGGAGCGCCTTCTTTTTCTTTCCCTCGTGCGCATTCTTCTGCATTGCTAGAGCTAATAAATGCGGCTGTTGGGATTGAATAATGTTTAAATATTTTTGTTGTTTCTTTAAAGAAATTTCTTGAAAGTCCTGTATATTTGTGGGGATAAAAATTATGACATCCGAGCAGATTTTCTATATTAGGCTTAAAATACATTATTGTATCGATATGTTTGTTTATATTACTTATATTCAGCTGAATCTTAAGGCTAGAGTCGTTAAAAGTCATTAATGATTCTTCAATTCCTGTGAATGTATTGTCTAATCTAATTGCCCAAGCACCAAGTTTTTTAAAATAATCTAGTTTTGGGCAATTCTTAAGATTTGAAAGATCAATGTCCAATTCTTTAAAAATTGCAGGACTTACATCAATAATAGGTTTCATTCCGTTTTTATTTGCAATATGGAGTAATTCTTTGAACATTTCAAATTCATTTCCGTTAATATAGAGTAAAGAGGTAAATACTTGAGTAAATCCAAACTGAGCACTTTTTTCAAGATATTCGATAATTTTATTTTTAGAACTTACATTGGGGTATATGGATATTCCAATTTCTTTCATTTTAACCTTCTTTAAACAGAACTTTTATTTTTAATTGCATTGATTGCAAGCTGTAATACTTTTTCTCCATTCATTGTTCCATAATCGATTGTGTTAATTATTTCGATTGGAATTCCTTTGGGTTTTGTGGTTTCTTCAAGTCTTTTTTTATTGAATCTTGATTGTGGTGCAAGTAAAACAACATCGAATCGATCAACAACTTCTCTAAGTTGTGTCTCAGCAATGGCTTCAATTTTTGCATTTATATTGTTTGCTTTGGCATATTTTTCAATTCTTTGTACCAGCATACTTGTGGACATTCCAGCTCCACATACAAGTAGTATATTCATATATTCTCCTATTTTTTTATTTCATTTATTATTTTGTAAACATTGATTAATTCTTCAAAAATACTTAATTCTGAAATTGCAGACATTAAATGATCTTCAGCATGAATTAAAATAAAAGGTGTCTTAACAGAGTTTGGCTTGGTGGCTGATTGCTGTATTATTTCTCTATGTGTTTCATGAGCTTTTGAAATGGAATTTTTACTCTCTTGCATAGCAAGCTCTGCTTTGTCATATTCTTTGTTTTTGGCGTATTCCAAAGCTTCCCTTAGAAAGCTTTTAGCTTCACCAGAGTAAGCTACAACAGGCATACTTATTTCATCTATTAATTCTTTTATGCTATATATCTTTTTGTTCATGTATCAAATATTCTCCTTTTATTCATAAATCAATAATTAATATTATTAATATAATATATTATATAATATATTATATTAATATATTTAAAATAAATAATTTTATTATAAATATATTATATGAGGATTTCAATATCATTAGTATTAATTATATTATATTATAATAAATATTAAGAGTTGTTAATTATAACTTTTAATTAGTTTTTATTGGAGGATTGTTTTCATGAATTTTCAAGATTTTATTGAAACTACTTTAGTTCCTATTGCTAGTAAAATTGGTTCAAATAGATATTTAATTGCTTTAAGAGATGGTTTTACTTTTTCTATGCCTTTTCTGATAGTTGGTTCTTTTATTTTACTTTTAGTTAATTTACCATTTACAGATGCTGAAACATTATTATACCAACAGTGGTATGTTGATTTAATGGCTAAATATAAAGGTAATCTTGTTCAGCCATTTTATGTAAGTATGGGGATTATGTCCATATTTGTTGTTTTTGGTATTGGGTATAACTTGTCTAATCATTATAAACTTAGTGGCATTACAGGGGGATTTTTATCTCTTTATACATTTTTAATTTTGGCTGGGCAATCAGATTGGATGCCTTACGGTGGGGATACTGCTAGATGGGGAATTCAACCTAATACATGGTTTCCTGTAATTGATGCAAGATATTTTAGTGCTCAAGGAGTATTTACAGCTATTATTTCTGCTATTTTTGCTGTTGAAGTTTATAGATTTTTAGTTCAAAGAAATATGGCAATTAAACTTCCAGAGTCTGTGCCGCCTGCTGTTTTAAAATCTTTTGAAGCTTTAGTTCCTGTTGTTGTACTTTCAGTTGTAGCTCAAAGTGTTAATATTGCTATTCAAAGTTCTGTAGGAAGCCTTTTCCCAGAAATAATTATGAGCATTTTTAGGCCTGTTTTACAAATTAGTGATACTTTAGTTGGAACTTTAATGATTTCTTTTATTGTCCACATGTTATGGTTTTGTGGTCTTCATGGCACCAATGTTATTGTTGCTCTGCTTAATCCTATAATTCTGACAAATCTTGATTCTAATATTAG
>NZ_CP044538.1 GCF_008931845.1 Borrelia maritima | reverse complement strand
AAATTTATTTACTATTATTTAGTATAAAATCTAGAACAAACAAAGTTACCTAGCAATTTTTTTGAATGAATATTCATTCAAAAAAATTGCGCTTCTATTACATGCATTATTTTATGTCATAAATAGCGTGCTACTAACCATAGTAATAAAACAAAAAACGCCAAACTCAATATTATGCATAAATATTTATTAGATTATTAAAATAATCTACAATAATTTACAATTACAAATTATTCACTATCACTGCATAATATTAATTCTAAACTTTTCTTTATCTCTCGAAATTTTTGATAAATCAATATTGGCCAATCATCAAAATTATCTATATTACAATCATCAAAACTATTTCTATCTAATAAATATAAAAGCTTAAAAAAGCTTACATCACTAATACATAAATAAAATATGAAAATCTTATTTTCAAACACATTATTACCTAACTTTAATTTAATTTTAAGAAACAAGTTAATTAATTCTTTAGACTTTTTAGAGTCCAAACTAAAAAAACTCAGTAAAAATGTTTTGACTTTTAAGTGAAGACGCTAAAGATATAAAGTCTACATCATTTTCTATATCTGGCGACTCATAAAACTTATAAATAACCCTTTTCATATCTTTTAAAACACAAATTTCAATAGCATTAAATCTTAAATAGTCAAATATGTTTTTCATATATAAAATAATAACTTGATCATATTTTTTCAGAATTTACGAGCTCTTTGTAAAGATTTTGTGCATATTCTTTAAAAGTATTAAATGCTATAATATTTTTTTATCCCATAAAAACCTAAAAATATAAGATTTTAAAGTGTCTTTTGTGATAAGTACTCTTGTATTTATTTTTAAATATTTTCTTATGTTATCCCCTCTTTTAAATAAATAGACAGGAATTCTTGGCTTATGTCGCTCCTTTATATACAGCAGAAGAAAAAGAAATGATCAAGCTATCCCTATCTCTACATTAAGAACTATGTAAAAATATCTTTACAAATTAAAACAATGAAGGTCACAAAAAACTACTATAACCACATGGGGGTAAATTTTGGAACTGAACTTTATTATAAACTTAATTATCCCAAAAAAGAATGTTACCATATTATAAATCAATACTTTATAGGAAAAAAAATTTAAGATTTCAAAAAAGAGTTGACAACAATTTTAACAACACGCCTACTAAAATGGGTAGTATAGATTTGGGCAAGTGTATAAATAATAATATAAAAAAGAGAAAAAATACTCAAATAGAAAAATATCAAATTAAAAAATATTTCAATAAATGCAACTTTATATCTAAGAAAGCTTTTTCAATTTCAAATTTAAATATAGAAAAAGACATATTAATCGAAATACTAAAAATTATAAAAAGAATTGAAATTAACCTAATAAAAAAAAAGTAAAAATGCAAACTCCAATAAATAGGGACCCATTTCGTCCCAACTATAAGTATCCACTTTCTTTCTAACAAACTCCTTAACCAAGGTAATTTTCTTATTTGAAAGAATTTTGTTCACTTATAGTGCTTTAGCAATAATATCAGACACAATCAAAATGCTGTGTTTGAATTTTCCACTAGACTTGTATATTTAAATTTTGGTTCGCACCACAATCGAAATTATTAGACTTTGCCATCTTCAATACCTTTATTCAACGAGCTAGCTGCAGCCCATCAATAACCAAATTGATATTCTAAAACTATTAGTATAGTAGTAATTTTTTTGTGACCAAACTTCAGTATATCAAAAATTATCCTTCAAAAAAATCATTCTCATTGTATCCGGCCAAAAAATAGAAAATTTTATATCTATTGAAAAAGAAATAATCACCAAAGTTATACATTCAAAAAAACATTAGCATAGCTCCCTAAGCAAGGGTACATATACTAAGCTAATTTATTTTAGAAGATTTTTAAAAAGTGTTTATAAACAATAACTACTGCAAATCTAATTTTAGAGAAAAATTAGCCTTTACAAAAATTTAATAAACAACTTTTTTGTAGTCCAACTTATTTAAATAAATATAATATTTTTTCCAAAAACCCCAATACTTAGGTGTGAATTTAAGCTTATGCTGTTTTTACCTTATTTGCGATACAATTTGTTTTTATCTAATTTAGGAGGAACAAATTGAAATTACTAAAAATATTTTTGTGCGTTTTTTTACTTTCAAGCTTAGTCAATTGTAAATTTGATGGTCTTAATCCATTTGCAAAAAAAGGCGGGGAAGAAAAAACCGATTCTATATTAGCCAAACTTCTTCAACAATTATCAAAAAATGCAGAACAAACCTAATAAAACTTCTAATCAAGAAGACCAAAATGGATTAAAAATTACAAATAACAAAAGGAAGGGGCATAAAAAACTCTCACAAGTTGTGCAACAGCATCAAGAAATTGAAAAAGCAAAATTCAATGTGAAAACTGATAGTGGGATTTCTTATTCAAATAGAAACATCTACAATTCTATCCCAGAAGTAAAAGAGGAAATTATTTCTGAAATTACTGAAGAAGTGATCATTTCCAGAATAACAATTCCTGAAATTTTCAAAGAAGTAGTAACCAACCCCTGAAATTATCGAAAAATCAGAAATACCGATTCCACAAACAATAGACTTTAATATCGAAGTACGGCCAAATTGGCAGTATTACAAAAAAATTCATCTTTTGAAGAAAGAACAGAAATATCAGGGAAAGAAGTTGAAGACAAGATTACACACCCTACATTCGATCACATTACCGAAGGACAGTTAGCGAACAAGAACAAGGGACGGCATTCTATATCCAACACATGGGGCAAAGCACTTGAAATTGAAGGTAAAACCAACTTCTTAGATGAATTAGAAAAAACTAGAAACTCTATAAGAACAAAAATTAAAGTAAAAACGTCTGACGCTGAATAAACCAAAAACACAGTAAAAATTAGTGAAATTTCAAAAGACTTAACAAAACTAAAAGAATTCTTAGAAAAACTCAAAAATTATCTTGAAGATTCAAATAATTTTAACACAATCAAAGAAGGTTAATGTCTTTAAGAGAATCGAGTTTTTAACTAAAAGGTTGCGTAACATACCCAATTAAACCTAATTGCAAACGTTGTTGCTTGGGTTTTTTAGATTACAGGGCAATACAATCCTAAAATTATTCAAAATTCCCCATCTATACAATGCCCTATTATCGCAAAAACCTTGAAGTTGGCATATAATTTTTTCAGAAAAGGAATAATTCACATGCAGAACATAAGATTATAGACCATTAAATAAAATTATCTATTATCTCAAAATTAAAATAAAATCCTTACAGATCATTCATTCCTTATCAAGGTTAGTTTCTGAATTCTTGATTTAAATAACAAACAGCAAGAGTTAGAGATCCGTTTATAAGACCTTTTACCTCAAGAATTTCTCAAATTCAAATGTAAAAAAATAGACAAAAATATACAACACATAATCAAAAAAATAACTTTACTGGGGTCATGTTCTCTTTATTCTAAATCAAACACAGCGCAGAAGCAACAAGTGGTTTACAATCAAACCTCATTACTGGCATAAAAAACAGAAAATCTTGCAAACTTACAACAAAATCAGCTCTTAAAAAGTGGAAAAGAAGAGATAATTAAAATTTACACAAGAATTAAATGAAAATGAAAAATTAATCAATAAAATATGATCAAATATAGAAATATTTACCAAAAATAAATACAGATATTCAAAAAATTGAGCCCAATGATGCGACTTGGATACGAAAATAAATTAAACCTAGAGAAAAGTATACGACTTCCAGAAAAAATTGTGAAATACAGTTACAAAAAGACTGTTGCGATCACATACACTAATTATTAGTGGTGTATGTATTAAATAATTAAAAATATTTAAAAAACATAACTCTAAACATAATCAATAGAAATTTAATCTTTTCTTATTATCAAATAATATAATTATATTATTTTTAATTTGCATCTCATGTACACCTATTAGCAAGATCAATACCAAAACAAACAAGTAGCGCTGCCCGAAAAAATACAGCATAACATCAAATAGAATATCACTAAAATCTTGAAAATGAATATCAAAATCCCAAGTCTCCAAATCAAAATTCTCAAGAAACTACAATCTCAAAATTAGAAAACATTGGTAAAGCCGTGGAAGCTCAAGAAAAGGAAAAAGATATACAAATAGCTAAAATTGGTGATACTCAATATGATTTTCTAGAGACTTTTAAACTTCAAAACGATGATATTTTTATTGTATAATACAAAAATGAAATTAAAAAGAATAATTTACTCATCCCTAAATTACGATACAAAAAAAATATTGGCATTAAAAGAAATTCTTGAAAAACTTGATAAAACTATTAAGAACCAAGGAATAGCTCGTAAATTTCTCGAAACATCAAGGGATATTCAACTTCAACAAGAAGATATGCATTTAAAAAAAATAAAAGATGCATTACGCGCACTCTAAGTAAAGAAAAAGCCGAAAAATTGCTACAACACGTAGAACGTGATTTAAAGATAAAACAAAACTTTGTTAAAACCTTAAACGCAACTATTGAAGCTTACAATAAAAATTCTGGTAACATTAAAACAGATGTTGAAGCGCTAGCAAACCACATAAAGGAGAAATACTCTCATGCTCTTGATTTACTAAATCAAGCTGATTAATCTAAACAAAAATTAATAAGTTTCACTTGATATTTTAAAAAGAGAAGTTAATTCTTCTCTTTTTTTTATTCATACAATCTAAATCCAAACTAAAAACATCAATAGAAATTAAATTTTTAATATCAAATAAGTTTAATATTATTTGACAATAATATTAAATTATAATATTATAAATTTGAATTAAAATTAATAATTTAGTAATTCAAATTTATAAGGAGAATATTTTGAAAAACCCCAAATTAAATATTATTAAGCTTAACGTTATTACAGCAATATTAACTTCAATTTGCATATCATGTGCACCTTTTGGCAATGTTAATCCAAACAAACTAAAAAATTCTACCACTTCTAAAAAACTAAAAAAAACAAAGCGAAGCAACAATTTTAGAAATCTAAAAAAAACAAACAGTCACACCAATTCAGAAAATTCAGCAGAAAATAACCAAAATCTTAAAAATGAATCTCAAAATTCAAAATCTTCAAACCAAAATCCTCAAGAAGAAACCACAATCTCAAAATTAGAAAACATTGGCAAAGCCGTGGAAGCTCAAGAAAAGGAAAAAGATATACAAATGGCTAAAATTAATGATACTCAACATGACTTTCTAGAGACTTTCAAACTTCAAAACGATGATATTTTTATGCATAATACAAAAATGAAATTAAAAAGAATAATTTACTCATCCCTAAATTACGATACAAAAAAAATATTGGCATTAAAAGAAATTCTTGAAAAACTTGATAAAACTATTAAGAACCAAGGAATAGCTCGTAAACTTCTCGAAACATCAAGGGATATTCAACTTAAACAAGAAGATATGCATTTAAAAAAAATACAAAATGAATTACGCACTCTAGGCAAAGAAAAAGCCGAAAAATTGCTACAACACGTAGAACGTGATTTAAAGATAAAACAAAACTTTGTTAAAACCTTAAACGCAACTATTGAGGCTTACAATAAAAATTCTGGTAACATTAAAACAGATGATGAAGCACTAGCAAACCATATAAAAGAGAAATACTCACATGCTCTTAATCTACTAAATCAAGCTGATTAATCTAAACAAAAAATTAATAAGTTTCACTTGATATTTTAAAAAGAGAAGTTAATTCTTCTCTTTTTTTATTCATACAATCTAAATCCACGCTAAAAACATACAATAAAAATTAAATTTTTAATATCAAATAAGTTTAATATTATTTGACAACAATATTAAATTGTAATATTATTATTTTGAATTAAAATTAATATTTATTGATTCAAATTTATAAGGAGAACATTTTGAAAAACTTTAAATTAAATATTATTAAGCTTAATGTTATTACAGCAATATTAACTTCAATTTGCATATCATGTACACCTTTTGGCAATGTTAATCCAAACAAACTAAAAAATCCTACCACTTCTAAAAAACTAAAAAAAACAAAGCGAAGCAACAATTTTAGAAATCTAAAAAAAACAAACAATCACATCAATTCAGAAAATTCAGCAGAAAATAACCAAAATCTTGAAAATGAATCTCAAAATTCAAAATCCTCAAATCAAAATCCTCAAGAAGAAACCACAATCTCAAAATTAGAAAACATTGGTAAAGACATGGAAGCTCAAGAAAAGGAAGAAGATACACAAATAGCTAAAATTAATGATACTCAATATGATTTCCTAGAAACTTTTAAACTTCAAAAAGATGATATTTTTATGCATAATACAAAAATGAAATTAAAAAGAATAATTTACCCATCCCTAAACTACGATACAGAAAAAATATTGGCATTAAAAGAAATTCTTGAAAAACTTGATAAAACTATTAAGAACCGAAGAATAGCTGGTAAATTTCTCGAAACATCAAGGGATATTCAACTTCAACAAGAAGATATGCATTTAAAAAAAATACAAAATGAATTACGCACTCTAAGCAAAGAAAAAGCCGAAAAATTGCTACAACACGTAGAACGTGATTTAAAGATAAAACAAAACTTTGTTAAAACCTTAAACGCAACTATTGAAGCTTACAATAAAAATTCTGGTAACATTAAAACAGATGTTGAAGCGCTAGCAAACCACATAAAGGAGAAATACTCCCATGCTCTTAATCTACTAAATCAAGCTGATTAATCTAAACAAAAAATTAATAAGTTTCACTTGATATTTTAAAAAGAGAAGTTAATTCTTCTCTTTTTTTATTCATATCCACGCTAAAAACATGCAATAGAAATTAAATTTTCAATATCAAATAAGTTTAATATTATTTGACAACAATATTAAATTGTAATATTATTATTTTGAATTAAAATTAATATTTATTGATTCAAATTTATAAGGAGAACATTTTGAAAAACTTTAAATTAAATATTATTAAGCTTAATGTTATTACAGCAATATTAACTTCAATTTGCATATCATGTGCACCTTTTGGCAATGTTAATCCAAACAAACTAAAAAATCCTACCACTTCTAAAAAACTAAAAAAAACAAAGCGAAGCAACAATTTTAGAAATCTAAAAAAAACAAACAATCACATCAATTCAGAAAATTCAGCAGAAAATAACCAAAATCTTGAAAATGAATCTCAAAATTCAAAATCCTCAAATCAAAATCCTCAAGAAGAAACCACAATCTCAAAATTAGAAAACATTGGTAAAGACATGGAAGCTCAAGAAAAGGAAGAAGATACACAAATAGCTAAAATTAATGATACTCAATATGATTTCCTAGAAACTTTTAAACTTCAAAAAGATGATATTTTTATGCATAATACAAAAATGAAATTAAAAAGAATAATTTACCCATCCCTAAACTACGATACAGAAAAAATATTGGCATTAAAAGAAATTCTTGAAAAACTTGATAAAACTATTAAGAACCGAAGAATAGCTGGTAAATTTCTCGAAACATCAAGGGATATTCAACTTCAACAAGAAGATATGCATTTAAAAAAAATACAAAATGAATTACGCACTCTAAGCAAAGAAAAAGCCGAAAAATTGCTACAACACGTAGAACGTGATTTAAAGATAAAACAAAACTTTGTTAAAACCTTAAACGCAACTATTGAAGCTTACAATAAAAATTCTGGTAACATTAAAACAGATGTTGAAGCGCTAGCAAACCACATAAAGGAGAAATACTCCCATGCTCTTAATCTACTAAATCAAGCTGATTAATCTAAACAAAAAATTAATAAGTTTCACTTGATATTTTAAAAAGAGAAGTTAATTCTTCTCTTTTTTTATTCATATCCACGCTAAAAACATGCAATAGAAATTAAATTTTCAATATCAAATAAGTTTAATATTATTTGACAACAATATTAAATTGTAATATTATTATTTTGAATTAAAATTAATATTTATTGATTCAAATTTATAAGGAGAACATTTTGAAAAACTTTAAATTAAATATTATTAAGCTTAATGTTATTACAGCAATATTAACTTCAATTTGCATATCATGTGCACCTTTTGGCAATGTTAATCCAAACAAACTAAAAAATCCTACCACTTCTAAAAAACTAAAAAAAACAAAGCGAAGCAACAATTTTAGAAATCTAAAAAAAACAAACAATCACATCAATTCAGAAAATTCAGCAGAAAATAACCAAAATCTTGAAAATGAATCTCAAAATTCAAAATCCTCAAATCAAAATCCTCAAGAAGAAACCACAATCTCAAAATTAGAAAACATTGGTAAAGACATGGAAGCTCAAGAAAAGGAAGAAGATACACAAATAGCTAAAATTAATGATACTCAATATGATTTCCTAGAAACTTTTAAACTTCAAAAAGATGATATTTTTATGCATAATACAAAAATGAAATTAAAAAGAATAATTTACCCATCCCTAAACTACGATACAGAAAAAATATTGGCATTAAAAGAAATTCTTGAAAAACTTGATAAAACTATTAAGAACCGAAGAATAGCTGGTAAATTTCTCGAAACATCAAGGGATATTCAACTTCAACAAGAAGATATGCATTTAAAAAAAATACAAAATGAATTACGCACTCTAAGCAAAGAAAAAGCCGAAAAATTGCTACAACACGTAGAACGTGATTTAAAGATAAAACAAAACTTTGTTAAAACCTTAAACGCAACTATTGAAGCTTACAATAAAAATTCTGGTAACATTAAAACAGATGTTGAAGCGCTAGCAAACCACATAAAGGAGAAATACTCCCATGCTCTTAATCTACTAAATCAAGCTGATTAATCTAAACAAAAAATTAATAAGTTTCACTTGATATTTTAAAAAGAGAAGTTAATTCTTCTCTTTTTTTATTCATATCCACGCTAAAAACATGCAATAGAAATTAAATTTTCAATATCAAATAAGTTTAATATTATTTGACAACAATATTAAATTGTAATATTATTATTTTGAATTAAAATTAATATTTATTGATTCAAATTTATAAGGAGAACATTTTGAAAAACTTTAAATTAAATATTATTAAGCTTAATGTTATTACAGCAATATTAACTTCAATTTGCATATCATGTGCACCTTTTGGCAATGTTAATCCAAACAAACTAAAAAATCCTACCACTTCTAAAAAACTAAAAAAAACAAAGCGAAGCAACAATTTTAGAAATCTAAAAAAAACAAACAATCACATCAATTCAGAAAATTCAGCAGAAAATAACCAAAATCTTGAAAATGAATCTCAAAATTCAAAATCCTCAAATCAAAATCCTCAAGAAGAAACCACAATCTAAAAATTAGAAAACATTGGTAAAGACATGAAAGCTCAAGCAAAGGAAGAAGATACACAAATAGCTAAAATTAATGATACTCAATATGATTTCCTAGAAACTTTTAAACTTCAAAAAGATGATATTTTTATGCATAATACAAAAATGAAATTAAAAAGAATAATTTACCCATCCCTAAACTACGATACAGAAAAAATATTGGCATTAAAAGAAATTCTTGAAAAACTTGATAAAACTATTAAGAACCGAAGAATAGCTCGTAAACTTCTCGAAACATCAAGGGATATTCAACTTCAACAAGAAGATATGCATTTAAAAAAAATACAAAATGAATTACGCACTCTAAGCAAAGAAAAAGCCGAAAAATTGCTACAACACGTAGAACGTGATTTAAAGATAAAACAAAACTTTGTTAAAACCTTAAACGCAACTATTGAAGCTTACAATAAAAATTCTGGTAACATTAAAACAGATGTTGAAGCGCTAGCAAACCACATAAAGGAGAAATACTCCCATGCTCTTAATCTACTAAATCAAGCTGATTAATCTAAACAAAAAATTAATAAGTTTCACTTGATATTTTAAAAAGAGAAGTTAATTCTTCTCTTTTTTTATTCATATCCACGCTAAAAACATGCAATAGAAATTAAATTTTCAATATCAAATAAGTTTAATATTATTTGACAACAATATTAAATTGTAATATTATTATTTTGAATTAAAATTAATATTTATTGATTCAAATTTATAAGGAGAACATTTTGAAAAACCCTAAATTAAATATTATTAAGCTTACGTTATTACAGCAATATTAATTTGCATATCATGTGCACCTTTTGGCAATGTTAATCCAAATAAACTAAAAAATCCTACCACTTCTAAAAAACTAAAAAAACAAAGCGAAGCAACAATTTCAGAAATCTAAAAAAAACAAACAGTCACATCAATTCAGAAAATTCAGCAGAAAATAACCAAAATCCTGAAAATGAATCTCAAAATTCAAAATCCTCAAATCAAAATCATCAAGAAGAAATCACAATCTCAAAATTAGAAAACATTGGTAAAGACGTGGAAGCTCAAGAAAAGGAAGAAGATACACAAATAGCTAAAATTAATGATACTCAATATGATTTCCTAGAAACTTTTAAACTTCAAAAAGATGATATTTTTATGCATAATACAAAAATGAAATTAAAAAGAATAATTTACCCATCCCTAAATTACGATACAGAAAAAATATTGGCATTAAAAGAAATTCTTGAAAAACTTGATAAAAATCCTAAGAACCGAAGAATAGCTGGTAAATTTCTCGAAACATCAAGGGATATTCAACTTCAACAAGAAGATATGCATTTAAAAAAAATAAAAGATGCATTACGCGCACTCTAAGTAAAGAAAAAGCCGAAAAATTGCTACAACACGTAGAACGTGATTTAAAGATAAAACAAAACTTTGTTAAAACCTTAAACGCAACTATTGAAGCTTACAATAAAAATTCTGGTAACATTAAAACAGATGTTGAAGCGCTAGCAAACCACATAAAGGAGAAATACTCTCATGCTCTTAATCTACTAAATCAAGCTGATTAATCTAAATAAAAATTAATAAGTTTCACTTGATATTTTAAAAAGAGAAGTTAATTCTTCTCTTTTTTTTATTCCTACAATCTAAATAATGAAAATAATTATGATGATTATAAAAAATTTATAAGAAAAGCTTTTATAAATTCTGCAAAAACAGTAGAAAAATTGATTAAATTAATGTGATTATATAAAGAGCGTGCATAGTATAATGTAGCAGGTAAAGATGAAAATAGGGGGTATGGATGCTAAGGCATTATAGTCTAGAGAGTAGACTTGCTAGTGCTTTTAAGCATTATTTCATGTTATTAAATCCTCCATCTCCTACTCAAAGAAGAAGGAAATAACAATAATGTAGCATTGGACAACAACGCCACCCCTCCTTACTATTAATAGTGATCCTGAAAATACAATATTAAATGAAATTAAGAAGGTTTGTTATGAATTTAGAAGCTAAGAACCTAAATACCCAAAATAATTTTTAGTAATGATATTATTTTGATATGCTTTTTCAAAGTAATACTTATTCGCCTAAAAAAAGCTGCTCCAAGGTTTTGAGGCTTTCTAAAAAGTTGTATGATAAGCAGCAATTTGTCCATTTCTTTTAAGGTTTTCAATTAAAGTAATAAATTATAATTGCTTAGTATGCTTTTAATATTTGATTGATATTGATCTACCTTAAAGCAAGTGAATAAATTTTAATTACAATCTATTCTAGCAAGGCTTTTTTTGGATTTATAAAATAATATTTTTACACTTTTTTTCGTTTTCTTAGATTTCTAAATCAGGGTATTTATTAGGATATGACCTTAATTTAAGACAGCTTTTTCTTTAGTCCTTACTATCGAAAATATCTTTAGAAAAACAATTTAATACATTAAGCTTTTTAAGCTCCTGAATTATTAATTCAGGAGTAGTTGTTATACTTCTCGTAGCATCTATTATTAGAAAAACTTGAAATCCCAAATTAATTGCATCAATTATTGTTTCTTTTACACAAAAATCTAATGCTAATCCTACTATAAATAATGTATTGATTGAATTGTTTTCCAGATAAAGGCGGAAACCTGTTTGTTTTCTTTTAATGTCATCATCATAAAATCCGCTATAACTATCATAATATCTATTTGTTCCTTTAAAAAAAACTTTTTTTATTCGTTGAGTATTTAGACTGTTAGGGAACTCTGCCCCCCACGTATTTTTGACACAGTGCTCAGGCCAAATGCCCCCACTGTTCAAAAAGCTTACATGATTTTTACAATGCCAATCCTTGGTAGCAATAATATTTTGGAAATAATTTTGAAGTTGGTTTATCAAAGGAATTATTTCGTTGCTATTAGCTACTGGCAAAGTACCCGATTCTAAAAAATCATTTTGTATATCTATTAAAATAAGTGCACTATTTTCTGCTATTTTTAAAATAAAATCCTCCTTGGAAGACATTTAACAGTAGAACATAATTCCCAACAATGATTTATTTGAGCTTAAATAAAGTAATTAATTTTATCTTAAAGCTATCAAATAAAACATAATGCCCATATGGTTCTGGTTTTTTAAGTTGATTATTATTTATATTAAATCTACATTACAAATGTTAAAAGAAAAAATAAGCATTCTAATAATTATGTTTTATTTTATTAAACACTCTCCTTTAATACAATAATAGTATTAATATACTAACACAATATTATATGGTGTTGATAGGTTAAAAAATATCTTATATATCCTTTATCTTTCTTAGTAGAACTGGTATGGGACATATTTCGCGTAAGAAGAATTTATACATTAACAAGCTACTCTATTAAACTTGAAATTGAAAATAAAAAGCATAGTTGTCAATCTTGTTAGGAATAAACAGCACACAATACCACTTATAACAACTAATTATTTAAATATAATAAAAGAATGACAAAGAATTAATTTACCATATACTATAAAAATATATCTCAATATGCTAAAAATGGCAACCCCTGGTAGAACTATCCCACTTCCAATATATTTTATTAAAATAATAAAACATCAAAAATTAAATTATAATAAAATCTGTTTACAACATCTCACAATATAAAAATTTTTATTTTTTGGCGCTAAGCTTTAATAATCTACAAAATTACTTTATTGTTTAAGGATATATAAAAACCATCCGAAGTTGAGAAAGCAAAAGTGAAGGTTAATAAATTCCTACAAATACAAAGTAAATATCAACACAAGCTAATTACAACACTTGAATATAGCAACAACAATAAAAAATACAACCAATATGATATTCTTTATTGTTTTAATAGCAACTTCATTTGAAGTAAATAATCTAGAAGAAGTAATCAATTTTTTAGTAAAAACTTGTATTTTTTTGCAATGCATTTTGAATTCCAACTCGATTTTATTTAATAAATAAACTTATCTTTGAGTAGATAAAAATCTAAGTTAATATTTAAATTTTTTAAAAAATGTACTCATCAAACCCAGATATCATTTGTTTTTCATGATAAAAAGTATTCTTTTGAACATAGTATTAGAAATACATTATTTATAAGAATTTTCAGTTCAAATTAAAGATTATATTTTAGTAAAAAATTCTCTATATCTATTTTATATTCCCTGTCTTCATTAGAAATTAAAACAATCTTTAATCGTTCTAATTTTTTAATTTTATTAAAAAATCTCTTGGAAAGAGTAACTTGCAAGGTATTTTTTACCAAAAAAGGAAATTTTAAATGAAAAAATTTTTTATTTATATTCGGATCACCAATGTTAAAATCTTTTAATTGCTGCCATTTCTCACTTGGTAAATCATTTTCATGCTTTGAAACTTCAGCATCTTCAAATCCTTCAAAAATTACACTTTTAAAACCTAAAATTTTATTATCGTGCACTTTAAAATCAAACTTATAAACAGTATTCAACGCTCTATAAGCATCTACCAAATAACCCGTTCCTCCCATCATCTTTTCATGTTCAAGCTCAGGAACTATAAGCTGCGATTTTATAAAAACCAATTTTTTTAAATTATCCTTTTTCAAAGGATATGTATAAGTCTCATCGATCAAAACATTATCTTCAAACTTTTCAACAATTTTATTATAAATAACATTATTTTCTTTTTGTTTATAAAAAAAGAAAATAAAAAAAATGCAAATTGCTAATAGCCCAAAAAATAATATTTTACCCATTAATAATCTATCCTATTTATAAAAAATCGCATCAAATGCACTATAAAAATGTACACTATTTTTTCTACTTGCTTTAAAAGAATATTTTTTTTTCTCATTATTTATCTCATCAAAACATTCAACGTATACATCAATTCCATTTGCTTCTGCCAACTTTCTTATTTTATTCATTTTTTCACCGTCATAAAAGAAACTCATATCAAAATGAAAATGGTTGGCCCCGTCAATAAAGCGAGATCTAGGATTGATTGGATGGTCTATAACAGAAACCCCATTAATATAAACCTTTTTAAACACAATCTCTGTGCTATTTATAATTTGTATATTAAAATCTAAATCTACATATCCTTCATGATAACGCCTTAAAGCAAAGGCTCCAAATTTGGTTTTTAATTCAAGAATTAGACTTAAATTATGTCTATTGCTGTCATTTAAAATAACAACTTCTTCTGATACTTCACTAGAAAAAATAAACCTTTTGGGAATTAATAAAAAAAAAATTAATAATAATAACGCTTTCATGTCTTTTATTATTATACTATTCTAAAAAATAAATAAATAGAGAATAAAAATTTTAATTTCTCTTTTGAGAACTACTTTTTCTAAATCAAAGATTATAGAAATAGATTCTTGTTTAATCCCATAAGAGCCTTTTAATTTTTTTTAAATAAAGAAAAATCATCTGCTAACGGATGGGGGAGGGGGGTGATCCATAAGCTTTGCTTCAGACAGTTGCTCGCCTTAGTTTTGACCTTTTAAATAATAAGAAACCTTAAGATTTAAAGTTGCATTTATATTCTTAGCGTTTAAAGTGCTGCAAGCTTGCTCAGCACTACTTAATCTTAGGACTGTATCTTTAATATTTACAATTGCTATATAGTTTAGTTGATTAGAAATATCTATACTTTATACAAAAAAAATTCATGCTGTTCTGATTTATATAACAATTGTCTTAAAAACTCATGTAACCTTCAATCATTTAATACCCTTCTCAAGCATTACTTTTTGTATCACTTTAATTGATGTTTTTCTATTACTCCGTTTTTATAATTAGCCACAAATTAAAGAAATAATTTGTGTAAAAAGTTTTTTTGACTTTAAATTTTTTTATATGGTTTGCAAGCTCTTATATAAATTTGGCTCTATTAATAAAACCTTTTTGTTTTTGATAGTTTTCTTTCATATTTCTTAAGTTTGTTTTCATTTTTTAGCAAATATTTAGGATAATTAGTTTTTCCTTCTTTCACTACTTACTAAAAAATAAATCATATTTATATCAATAACAATTGCTCCCCCCTTTTTTATCATCTTTAGTCCTATTGTTATTTTTAATCCCTAAGCGCTCAACTACCACTGAAATATAAAATTTATGATCAATATATTTATTATTTTTAATAAATTTGTGGCTTTAATGCTCCTATGTAGACACAACTTTAAGAATGCTATTTTTTGTAGCCTTGTATAATCATACTCTATTCTTAATGAATTTTTTGATTATTAGCTTTAAAATTTTGTCTATTTTTTTGCTTTATATTTAGAAAATACTTGTGTTATATTTCCTTTTTTAATTTCTCTAAAAAACTATTATATGCAACGTTTAAGTCAAGTTGAGTATTACAAAAGTTTAATCAATTAATTAAGGAGGGATATTCCCCATAAAAAACATATGTTCATTATATTTGGTAAATTAAAGCTTATAAATTATTTAAGTAATATATAAAAAAGTTTTCATTGCTAAAAGAAGTTTATAGTTTGGGGTTTTATAAAGGGGACATTAGTAATATTCACTCTCTAAATTTATCAGCAATCCACAGGAAGCATTTAAAGGCCTATAAGAAAAAATATTTTAATTATTTAGATAAGTATTGCTGAAAACCTAATTTTTGATCTAAGAGTTATTATTTATGTACTAGGGTAGCATTAATTGATATTATCAAAAAGTAAAATTCGGAATTAAAATAAATCTACTTAACAAAGAATTCTGAAAATTAGAAAAAATTTATGAAAAAGCTTCTTTAAAGTTATCAAAAATAGTGGAAAAAACAATTAAATCAAATTGGTTATTTTTTGATGTGTTGATTATATAATTTTTAATTGTTTTCTTGGCAACCAAATTTAACTATAATTATAAAATTTGATATCAGCGTAACATTGTTTAAAATTAGCCGAAATCACATAGAACTAACCTAAATACTCTTAAAGCAAAAATTATTTATTTTAAGCTTTATAAAATAAATATAAACCAAAGTTAAGGATGCTTATAGTTAATATCACTACTAACATTAAACGTTATTTATAGTAATAATATCAATATATTATCTTTACATAATAGATATAATTATTTCTATTTGTTAATTATCTTCTACAAAATTTACCTTACTTTGCTAAGTATTTTTTAACATTTTCTAAGTAAAACATCTTATTTTTTAAAAAAATATTTAAATTCACTATTTTTGTTGCATGCCTTAATAAATAATATATTCCCCCAAAAAAATATAATTTAATATCCTATACAAAAAATTATCTATACTATATTTTTTTATATTCCCCATGCCATTTCATAATCTAGTAAGCAATTCTTCTTTATCTTTAAGTAATTTTTCTAACAAAAAACCAGTAAATCTTGCTTTTAATTTATAATACATTACATTTAGGCACTTTCTTTTTAAAGCTGGAATCTTAATGGCTTAATAAAGTTTCTATTAGATTTTTAATCTTTATTCCTTCTTTATTCTTTAAAAGGAATAAAGAATTTTGTATACCGTTTTCGATTATATCTTTTTACTGAATAAGTCCTTCTTCTATTGCATTTACTATTCTTAAATATTTATAAACTAGCCTTTGGTGATTTTATAATTCCCAGTGAACATTTTAAAGTTTTGATAGACATCTAATTATAATATTCCTTATCTTTAAGATATTTCAATATCTTCATCGTTTCTATTTTATTATGAATTTCTTTTTGGAGGTCAAGTATTAATCTTTCTATTTTATCTTCATCAAAATTAATTTCAATTTTATTTTGATTTTGCCAGTATTAATATGATTCTTTATATTTATATTTATAAATTTTATCTTCTTATTTATTATAAAGTTAAAAACTTGTCCAATAACTGAAAAAATTTTTCAAGTGCAATTTTATATTCTTTTATATAATCTTTATTTAAATCAAAATTATAGTTCTCTGCTATTCCTTCGTTTAAGTCTTTGCACTTATGGATAAGGCCTAAAAAGCTATAATATTTGCTTATAACGCTAATAAATATTAATAGATATTTTTTAAATTGGTTAACATTTGGGAAATTGGTATTTTAATCTTTCTAGAACAAATTCCAATAATTGTAAACTTTCAACTGATCATTTTTGAGCCGTCATTGGGTATTATTATGTAATTGCCTATAATTAATATATTTGTTGGAATAATTCCTAAACTAGAGCTAGATCTATTATTATATAGTCGTATTTGTTTTTTAATAATTTTAAATTGCCTTTTAATCTTATTTCTTCTTTAAATAGAATATTATCAGCATAAAAAAGGTATATGTTTTGAGACATCTATTCCTTGTTCCTCTAAGAGATTTGGGAAATAGCTTTTAATTGATGCTTGTGGATCAGCATCAATTAAAAGGACTTTATATTTTTTGGATAAAAGTGTTAAAAACATAATAGCACTTATGTTTTTGCTAACACCGTCTCTTAATTGAACCAATAGCAATATTTTAGTATTTTTTCTATCCATTTATTTATAATTCCTACATCTAGTAATTTCTTTAAAATAAAATTAGTGTACTTTTTTTTATAATCTATTTAACATATTAATAAACGCTTGAAAATATTTTTGTATTAATTCTTTCTTTTTTGATTAGTCTAGCAAGACTTCTTTAATTAGCTGTGCTTGTTCTATAATACAATTGCTCTAAAAGTATTTTATATATACATTGGCTTTTGTGTTATATTTATATTTTTAATATTTATTTTTTTTAATATCATTTTTATTTTGTCCATAATCTGAACAAAATCTTTATATTTATTTCTTTCTAATATAAAATCGGGAGTTATTTTTATATTTCTGGAATGTCTCTTGTATTTGTATTTTTAACTTTTCTTTGTCGTAACCCTCTTTTACTAAATTTTTTTGTGTTTTTTAGTATTGAAATTAACTCTTTTCTCTTGTTTTGTAATAACTTTTGAAAATAACATCTGTTTTTTAAAAGATAGTAGTTTTTTTGCTTATAAATTTAAAAATACTTATGGTTGTTTCTTTTTTTTTAAAAAAATTAAGATTAATATAATAAAAGAAAAAATGTTGCCTCTAAAATTAAATTTTTGGACATATTTTTTAGCTTAAGTTTATTAATTTGTTTTCTTATTTCATTCTCTCTTTGTTATTTTTATTATTAAAACACCCCCTATCTTTTACATTACCCCCTTTATTATAACTTATTTTAATATATAAATTAACACGCTTTTGAGATATTTCTGTTTTTTTATCTCTAAAGTATTAATGCTCTATTAAACGTTTTAAAACTCTACCACAATCTTATTAAACCAATAGAAGATTATTTATTATTTCTATTTTTAATTTACTTATAGTTTAATTGTATAATAAAAATATTTGTTTAAAAAATACTAATATTTTAAACCCATGTATTTATTAATATTTAACATCTACGCCTAAATAAAAATAAATTTTAAGTAATTTTTCATAAGTTCTAAAATCTTCTTTGGTCAATAAGTAAAGATTAACTAAAATAAAATTATTTTCATTTTTTTCTTTAAAAAATTCATCTTACACATTTAGATTGAGTATATCGCTAACTTTTTATTTATTAAATTTAAAATATTCTAATATTTAAAGTTATTGGTATCATTTTTGGCTATCAGCAATCTTTAATAAAATTATATGAAAATTATTTTCTAAAAAATAAAATTTTTTAATATAAAAAAGGTAAAAAATAAGTTTTAAACTAAAGAATTGGAGAGAAAAAAGGATTAAGACGACATTTAAAAGGTTAAAATAGATAATTTGATAAAAGCGCGCTAACATTTAAAGTTAAAATTAAAAACTTAGTTACTTAAGTTAATGAACCTAAAGCTACGCTCTTCTTTATTAATAAAGTGCTAGGGCACTTAAAATAGAAAGTATATATGATAATGATAATAATAAAGAAGTAGTTTCTGCAACTTAAGGTTTAAAGATTGAGTGATATTTTAAAAATTTATTTGTTAATTAATTATTTTCTAATTTTGTTGTTAATATATAAATATGCTAGATAAAGATATAAATTTTATAAAATCAATAAAAGATGTAAGTAGAAAAATACAAAAAGCTAAGGATTTTATTGAAAACGAAGCACAAACAAGACAAAATCTTATTGATCCATTTTTAGATGCGATGGGCTATGATCATACTGATATTTCAATTGTTAAAGTTGAAGATAAGGCAGATATTCCTAAGCTTAATGGACTAAAAAAAGTCGATTATATTATTTATCCAACTAGAAAAGATAAAGAACCCACTATTTTAATAGAGGCCAAATATCATAATAATAGGGAAAAGCTTGAAAGTCATTTAAAGCAATTAAAACCTTATTTTGAAAATATTCGCTCTCAAGAAAAGAGAGTTGAATTCGGTATATTAACAGATGGCATAGAATATAGATTCTATACTGACTTAGATAAAGATAATTTATTAGATAACGAGCCTTTTATGGTTATTGATTTAGAAAAATTAACATCTAAAGATTTTGAATATCTTAAAAAGTTTTCTAGAAACTTTTTAAATATCGAAGAGGCTAAGGCTTTTGCATTAGAAAAAAAATATACAGATAAGCTTTTAGCTTATTTAAAGAAAGAAATAAAAAACACAAGTGATGATTTTCTTGAATTTTTTAAAACTAAAATTGGTTTTAAAAAAACATGTGCAGATAAAATATTTAATAATTTTATAAAAAATGCTTTTAGTATGCTTAATGAAAATAACGATATTTTATTAAATAATAAAAAAAATAACATGGGAGATGGTGTAGAGCCCGGCATAAAAAATAATAGTATTAAGCCCGAAAATTTAAAAAAATTTGAAAAATTAAATTACGATATGAAAACAATATACAAAAAATTAGAATGTTTTATTTTTGCTTTAAATCCCAATGAAATTGAGAAAGTTGAAACAAAGCATTACACAGGATTTAAAGTGCAGGACAGGTATTTTGTAGATTTTGTCTTTAACCCTGGAGCAAATAAAATAAATATTACAGTTAAGGTTGCTCTAAGTCAAATAACCTTAAAAGAAGGATTTACCAGAAATATGTCGAATATTGGCAAATTGGGTAACGGAAATATTCAGATTCTATGCACATCGGATTCACAAATTGAAGAAATCAAAAATCTTGTTAAACTAAGTTACAACAATATTTTTTTAAAAATTAAAAAATAAATTAAAGAATGTTTATACATTCTGAATGTTTTGGATGAACTACTGTTTTATAATTTTTGATTATAAAACAGTAGTTCATCCTTTAAATGATTTTATTAGCTCTGTTCTAGACTTAACTCTTTTGTCTTTTATTAAATTAAACAAAGTTTTATCAATTTCATTTTTATGATATTAATTTCTTCAAGCTTTTTTTCAAAAATAAGTTTTACTATTTAAATATACTTCTTAGCCTGAGTTCTGGCCATTACATTTAAACTAAAACTTGCCATAAATAACAATAATACCAAACTTATTTTTTAATATCATATTCCCCATTTTTATTACTTACATTTAAGCAATATTAACACTAATAAGAAAATAAGGCTAATAAAAATCTTGAAATCTTGTTTTCTTATTAATTATATTTGTAATAAATATTTCTTTACTTTACTATGAGAGGTTTAAAATCTTTAAACTCTTCTTCTAACTTTTTAAGCTCTTTTATAATCTCTTTAAGTGCGTTTTCTATTATTTTTTTAGTTATATTTATAGTCTCCTTACTACTAGTAATATTTTTAAAGCCAAAACCATTTATTACATTGCCAAGCATCTGATCCGATTTTTCCTTGATTTTTGATCATATCCCAATAAGTTTGTCCAGTTATAGAGTCCCTAGCTTTTTAAAATTTCCAAATTTCTCTTTAGTTTCTTCTAATTCTTTTTTTCTTCCATCTTTTTTAGCCTATTATTATTTAATTTGTTTAATTCTCTTATAAAAAAAATAATATTTTAGAATTTATAATTTTGCTAAACGCCATTCTTTAATTCGTATAAACTCGCAATATCTTTAATAATAGAATTATAATTAAAAGAATACAATTTTACATTATTACCTCTATATATTAATAAAGATATATCAACCCCCTGTTGTGAAGAGGGCTACCTATAAGCATTTATCATGATTTAAATATATAATCAAATTGTTTTCATTCTTTTTTCAGCACAAAAAAGGATTTCTATGGACTGCTACCATAAATAGACTGCTTAAACAACACAAACACTTCAAAATTATTTAGATCATCTAATCTATTATTTTTATTGGAATAGTCTTTTATTGTAGATTTATTTACCTAATTTTTTATGCTAAATAGTGTATTTTTAAAAATCTTATAACAATAAAACCTATCTTTTTCTCCTTATTAATATCTTTTTTTAAGTTTGATTAACACTAACTTGTTTGCTAGATATAAAATTAACATTTTAATAATTATTGTAAATAGGCGCTGCATCAATATCCACTTCATTTTTTATGTTAAGTTATAAAACTAAAGCGTAACTTCTAAAATAAATAATAGACAATCCGCCTAATTGAGACAATGTATTTGAATTTTTAGACAATATTCATTATTCTATTACAAATTTTCAATGAGAATTAGCGTATCAAATGAATCTCTATACCCGCTATTTGTACTCTATAATACAATTTTAACAATATAGAACATCTTTTGTCCCCCTATAAACATAAAATGTTAGAAATTGACCAAAATCAAGATCTAAACTATGTTTGTCAATAACATTTTTAATTTATCTAGCTATTTCATTGAAATTTTGATATTTATACTCATATCTTTTACGAAGTTAATTTTTGATTGAATGTTCTCTTGTGGATCATTATTTTTTCTAAATTTGTTATTTTTATCTCCACATATAGTTTTTATATATAAAAAATAATAAAAACTATTTTCGTCAACTTTTTTTAAACAAAAATTTTTACAAAAAAGTTAGGGCTTTACTACATTATCTTTAAAAAGAATTTAGTAAAGCCCTGATAGTGCTAGCTGATATATATTGGTAGATAAACAATGAAAATTATTATTTACTACAACTGCTTGTATTATAGTTCAAGTTGGAATTAAAATCAATTTATATTTATATAACAAAATAGCCTGCCTAATCTATAAAAATTTTTTTATAGATTCTTATATAAATATATTTACTTTTAAATCAAAAGTATGCTATATCTTTATATAAGAAAAATATATATGGAGATAAAAATGACAAATTTATTAAACAACAGAAAAGATGCACCTTATAATAATAAATTACAACACAAATTAATAGTTCTTATTTCAACACTAAAGTATGTAAATAGAAAATATCAGAAATATACTCAAAGTAACATACTCTATTACTTCAATGAAAATCTTAAAAGAAATGGTCAAGCTCCCATTAAGCTAAAAACTATGCAAAATTATCTTTATAAATTAGAAAAAGAAATAAAAGCAACAACTAACTACTACAAACACTTGGGGGTAAATTGCGGAACTGAAATTTACTACAAACTCAACTACCCTAAAAAAGAATGCTATCTTAAAATTAATCAATACTTTAAAGTAAAAAAATACTCCCGATTTAAATCTAGACTTAATAACTATCTTCAAGATAAATTCACCAAAACAGGGAATGTAGATTTAGGGGAATGTTTTAATAATAAAAATAATAATATAAAAGAAGATAAAAGTAATACTCAAATAGAAAAATACCAAATAAAAAAATATTTTAATAAATGTAACTTTTTATCAAAAAGAACCCTATCTCTTTTAAATTTAAATATTGACAAAAATAAGTTAATCGAAATACTTAGAATTGTGAAAAGAATCGAAATGAGCCTAACAAATAATAAAAATTCACATTTCAATAAGCCTTGCTTCAAAAAAAAACAAGATAGGTTAAAAGAAATATTAAATAATATTCAAAAACAATTAAATAAAAAGGGATATGACGCTGCTCAATTAAAAATCCATATCCAAAACTTGTATGAAAGATATAAAGGAAAACCACACTTTATTATCGAAAATCAAAAATATAAAGACTTGAGCAATATAAAAAGTAAATTAAAAAAATCGATTGAAATAAAAAAAGAAAATCCTTCAAAAAATTATAAGCATATAAAGATAAACACTTTTAATATACTTGTGGAGCAATTAAAAAAAGAAAAAAAAATCGAAGTTCTAAAACCTATTGTAAAAACCTATTTGAATAGCAAAAAAAAATTAGAATATAATAAAATATTTCACACCTATTATTATGAATTATTAGAAATAATAAAAATCAAAAAAATTTTTTGATTTCAGAAAAACTAGACGGAAAAGCTATATAAAGATTGAACATGAAAAATGCATTAAAGCATATACAAATAAATAAACCAATGGTTAATAAAAAAAGAAAAGAGATTTTTATAAAGAAAGAAAAAGAAAATAATAAAACTATGTATCATACAAAAATAATGAAGGATCTTCACAAATTAGGAATTGATACTAAAAAAAATCAATGTCGCATATCATTTCAAGAATTATACTATCAAACAGCATTTCAAGAACTTCGTCTCTATCCCGTAAAAGAAGGGGATAAATTTTTAGGAATTTTCTATGGATATAGAAAACCAATAAAAAATTTTCTTGTAAAGTATGAGGTAAATGGAATTAAAAAAGCATATACATTCTCAAAAACATATTACATAGAATTTAGATTTAGAAAAGGCAGTGTTTTTTGTTATTTAAGAGGATTATTTCGTTTGTTGAAAAAAGAAAAAATAAATACACAATATAATAAATCACTTGTGGACAGATTTATAAATTTAGAAAAACATGTATATGAGTTTTATAATAAAAAACACTTAGGAGAAGGATTCATTATAAAATGGATATTAAAAAATCTAAAATAATAACAATTGTATCAATTAAAGGCGGTGTTGGCAAAAGTGCCAGTGTTTTATTTTATAGCAATATATTTTACGGGATAAAAAATATTACAGTATTTAATACTCTTGAAAAGTATTCACAAAATCTTTAAATAGAGTTTGTAAATACTGAAAACAACTATAAACAAATTCTTGCTGAATTAGTAAAAGATAAAGAATCAGGATGCTTAAGAAATAATAGAATTATAAAAGCCAGTTCAAATAAATTCATTAATAAATAAAGCAATTTTAAATTCAAAAGCATACGCCTAAAACACGACACAAAAAAGTAACAGGTTTTTTATTTTTTTAAACTTGTTTATACTTTTTGTTTGAATATTATATTTAAGGTGCTTTGATTATAAAGAATTTTTGTGAATTAGAAGTTGTATTTGATTTTATATAGAGATTTTTTAAATATTGTAATCAAATAGTAAATAATTTTTAGTTATTTAGTAGGCAATCTTAAAATCAAATATATTTTTGCACACAATTAATTTCATGTGCATCAATAGATGGCAATGTATTTTTATCTAGATTTTCAATACATTTAGAAATTTTATTAGAGTAAATCAAAGAATGTATTTGAATTTTTAAATTTTTGTTCAATGTATAAGAATAATATTAGATTTGAAATTGTAAGGAGTTTTGATATTTGGATTTTTAGATGGAACAATTTAATTGTCTTAAACTTACGTATTTAAATTGCATGAAAAGAATAATAAAGTAATAGGAAAAGGTGGGGAAGTATTTATATTATCAATTTAAGCAAGCGGCTAGGGAGATAAGAAGATGTGGTAAAAAAGATTTTTTAACTATAAAGCTTTTTATTATTTAAATAAAATTATAAAAAGCCTTCCTTTAACAGAAGACTTTGGTTTTAAATATCGGTCTTATAAAAATATTTTTTATTTTTTTATCTCGTAAAAATAACAAATTTATCACTAGAACAGATGTTACTTTTTGAAGAATCTAGAAAAGATTTTGCTTTTTGAAGAATTTGTTCTACATCTTCCTTTATTTTTATTGCTTTAATTATCTTAGAAGAAGAGATGCTTAATTGATTTAAAGCATCCTCTATTTCATTTTTTGCTTGTATTGCTAAATTACTATATGATGTTCTTCTTAGCTTTGGCCAATTTTTACGTTCGTTTTTTAATCTCTCAGTAATAGCCTCTTTTAAAGTTTTTTGGGATTTCTCAAAAAAGTGTTTTGCAGAGGCTCTTTCGCTAAGCCCACTATTCAATTGAGCATGAAGTTCCTCAATATCACCTCTCTTTTCTAACAGCTCATTGAATAAATTAATCAGATCCTGTTTTTCTAGCTTATTTTGGATTTCTTGCTTCTGATATTTTTTTGCCCTAGGGAGTTTTGTTTTTATTATATGATTTATTCTCCCTACAACATACCCCTCTACTTGTATTGAATCTACAAGTTCTGAGACTTCTTTGTAAATATTATTAAAACTAGATTCTAATTGTATAGATTCATTCTTAAGTTTATTTTCGTCATCAACTAATTTAGAAAACTCAAGACGTCCATCGCTAATTGCTTTTTCTGCTTTCTTTTCTTCATCGGTATTTGGAACTAACTTTTCTTCTTTTATCTCTATTCCTTCTTCCTGAAAATAATATGGAGAATTCCTCTGTACATTAACAGGCTCTACATAAAAAGTCTGCACCAATTCTTTTTGTTTTTCTATTCCTTCTAGATGCTTTTCAACAATTTCTCTATCATCTGTTTGAATTTTTTCTAAAAATCCCAAAACTTTCTCTTTCTTATCTTGCATTTTTTTGCGAGTTAATTCATTTGGGTCACTTGTATTACATGATAATAAACTTATTAAAAGTAACATATATATTGATAAAAATTTTTTTTTCATATTGCCTCTCCTATTAGAATCTTTACAAATTCATATCTGTCTAATACAAATATATTACTATAAAATACAATTTTGCTATATTCTGTCTAATACAAATATATTGCTATTATTATAAAATACAATTTTGCTATATTTTTAATTTTTTGTTTTGATTTTTGTATTTTTTTAAATACACATAACTTATAAAAAAACTTTATAAGTTCCCAATATCTATTGATAAAAAATTATATTATTATATCTATTTTTAATTCATTAGCATTTGACTTTTTACTAAGAAGATTTGTTTACTCAAATGTTCTCAAATCATGTCTTTATCAACGTCCCATACCTCAACCCGAAGAAGATGAAATTTTAGCTAATCCACTATATCTAGCTTTAGTAAAATACTTCCTTGCTAATAGCTAAAAAATTTCTCCAATTTACTTTACTTAGAACATTTGCATTTAGTAAAGAAAAAGTTAATAAAATTCTAAAATTAGATACCAAAGATGAATTTTTTAAAGAAAATGAAAATGAAAATGAAAATAATCTTATTGTAGCTAGCCTTTATTCATTAACCAAAGAATATTTTAAGGTTTTACTTAATGACTTTAAAGTGTTAAAAAACGAAAATAAAAAAACATGTGGTTCTCTTCCATATAAAGTTATAAAATCCTAAGCAGCCAAAAAAATAAACATAATAAAAGCGTTATTAGCCTGCTATAAGATTTTTAGTATGTTTATTTTTAGTTTTACAAGCAACACACAAATTTGGTCGTTATTATTGAGCTGATTTTTGAAAGAATAGCACTTTTTTTATTAAAATCTTTTGTCATAGTTTTAATATCCTTTAAAAATCAAATATAATTTTTTATACCTAAAGCTAGAGAAATTATATTTTTTCATTTAATTATACTGTAAAATATTGTAAAATTGGATCTTTGATTTACCTTTAATTAAATCTTAAGGGGCGATAGTCATGAATAAAAGAAGTTTATTATTTGTTTTATTTTTGTACTGATAATTTCTTGCAAGAATTATTAAATTAGTAAAGGTACAAAAATTTCAGAACAAAATTTAAAAAAGCAAGTTAAAGGATTTGTAGCTGCTTTAGAGGTAAAAAAGGAATTAATGCACCCTGATGAGCAGATACAAGCTCGAACTAAAGATCAATTAGTTCAAAATGTTGTTGAAAATCTAAGATTAAAATTACAAAATAAAATAGATAGATAGCTTAAATAATAAAAAGTATAAAAGAGAAAATAATTTACAAGAGGCTAAGAAAAAATTTGAGGAGCTTTAAAAAAAAATTTAAAGGTGTAATTGGAATAACTGATGGTGATCGGGTTAAAAGAAAAGGTGATATTGGTAGGCAGGCTTTTTCAGTGTGCATATTATAAGGAAAATATTTATCTTACGTCTGGATCTCTTGATATAAAGAAAAAAAGAAAAGTGAAATATTTTATACTCCAAATGACTTAACTGATTTTAGATATTTGAAAAGCTTTAGGGCTAATGATGATTGGATTGAAAAAATCATAGTATCCAAAATTCAAGAACTGCATAGGGAATTTCTAAATACCTAAAAGTCACAATTTTTAAACCTAAATCAAACCAACAAGAATACTCTGCAGCAACTTGCTAATCAACTAAAGAAACAGCAAAAGCTGATATGACCCTCCCTTTTAGACTTTGCAGGGACTTTGGCTGACTAAACATCAAAAGCTTTAAATCAAGATGCAGAGAAAAGTATTGTTGAGGGCGGTGATTATTTTGCAAACTATACAACAAAAAGTTTGGTTAATATGGCAAAAAATGGGTTGGGAGCCGCTGGAGCAACTATTGTAGCACATTTGGGACAAGCTGTGATAAAAATTGTCATACAAATAGTCGGGAAGTTCATTTGGAAATCTTTAGATGCCCGGAAAAAGTCAGAATCAAAAAAATTGAAAAGAAGCGAGATGAAGATTTAGAAGAACTTGAAAAACTAAGTGAAATTGTGGTTTCGAGACTTTAAGAGAGTTTTGATGCAGAAATCAAAACGAGAAAAAAATTGAGTGAATTAGATGATGAATATATTAAAGAAATAGAAATTATCCGACTTACTAAAGCTGAAGAAACTAAAAACCTAGAATTAGAATGGAAAAGGGAACTTTCCAGCCTAAAACCGAACGCATAAAAGCTACAGGCCAAAGTCGACAATGGAGAGGCTTATGATCTGTATTGGGTTCAGGTTAGCGATTTAGAAAATACACAGAAAATTTTAGATGAAATACTTAAAAGAATCACAACGAGCAGTAAAATTTGTTGGGCCTATTGAAGAGATAAAACTTGCTAGTGGTGGTGCACGATTTATTTAGAATACCCCAACATATATCTAAGTCCAGGTAATGTCTAGCGAGTTTGTTCAACCTGAATTAGGAAGAATAACACCCGCACTAATAGATGAAAGTTTATGCAAATTTGAAGCTAAAATTATTGCAGAAGAAATTGCCAAATTACAAAAAAGCTAAAGCCGTACAGGTGTAAATAAATTTTTACTATAATTTTAATGGAGATGTACTTGCTGCTGAAAAATTAGTTAGCATCCTAAAATTAAAAGAACATTTAATGGTATTAAGAATGGCAGAGTAAAAAAATGTGAAAATTTTTTCACATTGCTTGATGTTATTTTTATACTTTTTTCTAATGGTTTTTTTCTTATATTCTACTAGTAGTATATACATACTATTTATATAAAAATAAGTAAATATACTAAAAGCATATTTACTTATTTTTATATTTTTCTAATTTTTTAATAAGTTGTTCTTTGTTTTTTTGATAAAAATCTTCAAGAAGATAGCTAGTAAATTTAAGATTCCTTTTGTAAAAATCACATGCTTCTTGTGTTTCTAGCCTAATCCTAAGTGGTGTTATTAAATTTACTTTAGACTTAATTTTTTTATCTTTCATTAAATTAAATAAAGTTTTATCAATTCCATTTTCTATGATATCAATTTCTTCAAGCTTTCCTTCAAAAATAAGTTTTGCTATTTTAATATACTTATAAGCTTGAGTTTTGGCTATTTTAAAGTCAAAAATAAAATCTTCAAACCTTTTATATCCATCTAAAATATAAAGCTTTCCATTTTTAATTTTTAGTAAAATTTTCATTGTATTTATTTTATTTCTAATATCATCCTCAATTCTATTTTTAAGTTCATTTTTTAAAAGTTCATACTTTTTTTTGTCTCGTTCTTCAGTATTAATATAAGTATTATTTCTTACAATTCTATCATTTATTATTATTTTTCTACTTTTTACCATTTTTAAAACCTCTTTTTTAAAAAAGTACAGTGACTGTACTTTTTTAAAAACATGCTAAATTTTTTCTAAAATTTTTAAGTATTCTCTGTAGTAATTTTCGTTTTCTTTTGGCTCTACAGCATAATCTATTACCCTTTTTAAAGCTTCGCTTTTATGAACTTCTCCAATGAACTTATTTAAGTATTTTTCTTTTAATAAAGCCATAATTTCAGTTGAGGCAACTCTTCCTATTTCAACCTTAGATGCGAAAATATGAATAATTTTGGTCTCTTTACCTATAAAATTATTTTCTAATTCTTTTATCTGATTTATTAGTAATGGTAAATTTTCAACCGCCCACCTTTCAAGAGGAACCGGTATTACAACTTTATCTGCAATCACAAGAGCATTATCAAGCTCTGCTGATAAACTTGGAGGAGTGTCAATTATAACGTAATCATAATCTTCTAAATAATTATATACTGCATTTCTAAGCATAAGTTCTTTAAATTGATTTCCTTCCTTACTAAATTTAGCAAGTTCTAGATAACTTGGAATAAAATCTAAATTTTTAGATACATTAATAACAATATCCTTAAAAGTCTTATCTTTCTTCATTAAAGAATAAGAATTATAAATATTAATTAATTCCATCCTAGGATGGTCTTGAGTTATAAAATAACTTGTAACTGCGTTTTGTGGATCAAGATCAATAAGTAGTACTTTATTGGTTTTGTTAAGAATTGCTGAAAACATTATTGAAGAAGTGCTTTTGCCAACTCCCCCCTTAATTGAAGCAACAGCTATAATATTTGGTTTTTTAGCCAATTTTTTTCTATCCATTTTATAAGAGGTCCTTTTTGTGGGTATTTTTTATCATAAAATTCATATACTTGCTTTTCTAATGTCGTAAACATACTAAATAATGTTTTATTGTAGGCAATATTTACTTGTTCTTTTTTTAGCAATCGAGATAGACTCTTAAAGTAGCAAAAAACGCTCCCTTTTTTAAATCTAAACTCCATGTAATATGCTTTTGACAATAAATAAGATTTTTCAATTCCGCCAACTTCGTACTTTACAAAGATTTTCTTTATTGGTTTTTTATAGCCGTAGTAAATACCTAAGAATTTATCGTCTACTCTTAATGAAAATAAATTAAATTCTTCAACTTTTGATTGATTAAATAATTTTCTTAATGATATACGACATTTATTTTTTTTCTTATTAAGTCCAAATTTATAAATATCCATCATTATTTTTGTATGATACATTGTTTTATCATTATCTTTTTCAATCTTGATAAAAAGATTTTTTTTATCTGAACATCTAACTATTGATTTATCTAATTGTATAAATTTTGCTATGTTTTGCATATTTAACTCTTATACAACTTCTTTTAACATTTTTTAACATTGAAAATTTTTTCCTTTTTTGTTATTTCTAATAATTCATAATAATAAGTATTAAATACTTTATTATATTCTAATTTCTTTTTGCTATTCAAATAGACTTTTATAATTGGTTTTAGAACTTCAATTTTTGTCTCTTTTCTTAGTTGTTCAATGAGTATATTAAAAATGATGTTTATCTTTATATTCTCGTAATCTTCTTGTGAGATTTCTTTTTTGACTTCAATTGATTTTTCTAATTTGCGTTTTATTTTATATAAATCGTTATATTTTTGATATTCAACGATAAAATGAGGTTTGGTTTTGTAATTTTCATATATTTTTTTAATATTTATTTCTAATTGTTCAGCATTGTATCCTTTTTTTTCTAACTGTTGTTGGGTGTTGATTAATATTTTCTTTAATTTGTTTTGCTTTTCTTTAAAGTAAGATTTATTTAAATGTATATTTTTATTTTTTGTTAGGTTAATTTCAATTCTTTTTATAATTTTAAGTATTTCAATCAATTCATCTTTATTAATATCTAAATTTAAAATTGGAAGAGTTTTTTTTGATAAAAAGTTACACTTATTAAAATACTTTTTAATTTGATACGTTTCTATTTGGTTAATTTTTTTTTCTTCTTTTGTATTATTATTTTTATTATTAAAACACTCCACTAAATCTACATTCCCATTTTTATTAAATTTGTCTTTAAGATAGTTATTAGCTCTGGATTTAAATCTACAGTTTTTTTTCTCTTTAAAATGTTGATTGATTTTAAGATAACACTCTTTTTTAGGATAATTAAGTTTGTAGTAAATTTCAGTTCCGCAATTTACCCCCAAGTGTTTGTAGTAGTTAGTTGTTACTTTTATTTCTTTTTCTAATTTATAAAGATAATTTTGCATTGTTCTTAGTGTAGTGGTAGTTTGACCATTTCTTTTTAGATTTTCATTAAAGTAATAAAGTATGTTGCTTTGTGAATATTTTTTATGTTTATTGTTTATATAGCAGAGTGTTGAGATAAGAACTATTAATTTGTGTTGTAACTTGTTACGATAATTTGTTTTTTTTGAAAAGATTTGCATTTTTAGGCTCCTTAATGAGAATTTATAATATAATAATGCACAATTTTTGTATAAAAGTAAATACTTTTATACAAAAATTGCATAAAAATTAAATGTTGAGAGTTAGGTAAATTCCGATTTTATATAAAGATAAATTGATTTTAATTCTAATTTGAGCTATACTAAAAGTAACGTAGTAAATGAAAAAGATTTTCATTTGAGCTACCTTATGAGTCATTTACAATTGTAGGGCTTAAAGAAGCTCTTTAGTAGGAGAATTTCTTTAAGCCCTAATAATATTTTGAATGAAATTAATAATTTCATTCAAATCTTTAGGTAAGTCGATTAATATTTATTTAACCGTATTTATTTTCTTTTCAGAATAAGCTTCTTTAAACTTATCTCTAGCTTTGTCTCTATATTTCTCAGCAAAGTTAATTCAATGTTGTTAAACAGGAAAAAACATCATCCGGATTACCGCCTATAAGATACATTATTTTCTAAAATTTTATGATTCCAGTAAGTGGAGATGTGGAAGTTATTAATTTGTCTTTATAAGACAACCTGTAAAGTTAAGAGCATCTAAAAAAACATCTTTTTCTTTAATTCCAATTTTTTTAAATGCTCTATAATTTGTTAGGCATAGAAAAAAAGTGTTTATCAGATGCTCATCTTCAAAATCATAATTATCTGATTTTTTTGTTAATTAAATTGAAATTTTCTTTAGAAAAAGCTTTTTTAGCTTTTGTATATTTTTTTATAAGCTTATCCAAGTCAGCATTTAAATTGAATATTAAAAGTAAAAATAAACTTATTTTTTCATATTAATATTATTTCCTAATAACTAAGTTTTAATAATGAAATATTAGCGCAATTTATAGATTTTATGTTTGAAGATGAATTTGTTCCTAAAATATCATTTGAATTACTTTGCTGTGCTAAGCAGATTTTAATGTAGGGTTTAAGCAGTTTCCTAAACTCTTTTTAGATTTGAAAAATTATACTGTCTATTTCTTTTTGTATGCCAATTGTATAATGAATTGTTTTGATAACTCGAGATGTTCAACCCCTTTTTAGGAGCATTTCTCTGCCTTTCTATAAGTTAAGCAACTTTTTAAGTTTGGCAATCCTCAACAGTATAATTATATTATTCTTTAGAAACATTCGTAAATCTAGAAGTTTGGTTATAGTAAGGCTCATTTGTTTCTTATTTGTAAAAAACTTTTTTTATGATTGGATTTTGTTTTAGAATTCCATCTAAAAATGAAAAACATTTTCCAATTTTGTTATTTAGCGTTGGAATAACTTTTAGTAAATGAGAATTAATGAGCTCTGTTCCAAGTTTACTAAGTATTTCAAATATTTCAGTATTATCTATAAAAATAATTTTATAAAAATCTATTTGTAATTGCTCGTAGAATATATTCTGATAAATATTGGAGTAAAAAATTACATAAATATAACCAAGTATTTCTTTTGCAGTAAATTTTTTATTGTATTTAACATCAGGGGAATATCTAAATTTATATATTTACTGCGAGCATCTTGTTCTGGGAAATTTGCAAAATCCTTTAGTTTATTTAGAAGTTCGTTTTTTGTGTAGTCAGTAGCTATTTTGTTGTTAAGTTGAATGTTTGGATATTAAAAATAATAATAAAAATAAAGATGATAAAAAAGGTGTGGTTGGCATTGATTAGTGTGAATCAATTTTTAGTAGGTGGTGAAGGTGAAAAAACAAATCATCCAGATAGTAATTGTGGTATTAAAAATACAATTCTAAAATTAAGTGATGTTAGGTGAACTTGAAATAGTTTCAGTACTATATATGACCATTTTGATATAAATAATTTATTTTAATATATATATTTTTAAGTATATGGAGTTTAATGAATAAAAGTAAGAAGATAAATGGTGTAATTGTTTAAAATTAATGTCAATTATGTTACAGCATAAATAATTCTAAAATCGAGTTTAATTTTTTTAGAGTTTCTTTCTGTGCCGGATTTTCCGCAGGAATTTGAGACTTAAGGACATGTATTAGATTGTCAAGATGTAGATGAATTAATGAAATCAAATGATATTGACTTACTTAATAAAGTAATGGATTCCCAAGGTGTAATTAATAAAGATATTGGGGTTATAAATAAAATTAATTCTGCATTAAAATGTAAGAAGGTTTTTGATGGGCATGCTTTTAGTTTGTTTATTCCCCATTTAACTTTTAAATATGTGTCTTTAGGTATGAGCGCTGTGATTCCATGAATGCCAAACAATATAAGATGCAAGATAATTATTTTTGGGCATGAAAATAATTTATAGAAAGCAAAAATTTTTTAAAAACAAATTTTAACAATTCAGAATTTCAAATAAAAATGATTGGGGATCTTTAATCCTTAAAAAAAGGATTATATATAAAAAATAGGGTATACGTTTTATAAACGTATATAGGGTTGGCTTTAAGAGTTTATGTAAACTATTAGTTTATCTATTATTTATCAATAGAGAGCTTTAATTTCTCGTTTGATTAATTTTGAGGAATATATTGAGCAAATATTAGTTAATATATTGGTAAATAGTTTTGGATTTAAACTCAATTTTAATAGACTTCATTTTTATTAGCCCATTTATCTTTTATAGTAAGAGTGCAAGTGTGCTAGACATTGCCCTAAGTAAAGTTTTATGGCTTATGTTCTGATAGATTGTATTTAGGGAAGTAAGTGTTTGTATTGCAGCTTTTTAAGGAGCTTGGTGTTATAAAATATTTTAAAATTTGTTCTTTGGGATATAAATTAATAATTTTTTTACCATATTTTTTGAAAGCTTTTATATTTTGGGATGGTTTATAGGGAATAATTTTCTCCTGTTTTTCCAATCTAATCAGTTTTATATAAGTGGTATTGTTTTTTATGTTGTTATTTTGTATAGCTTGTATTTCTTTTAAAGTAAAATATTCTTGATTTTTATCATCAATAAGCATTATAAAATTTCCTTTAGAGTAGTGATATTTTGTATATAGAGTTTAGTTTACTATAAGTAAAGTATGTGTTCAAATTTGAATGACTATTCATTCAAAAAAATTGCTAGTTAAGTTTGTTCTAGATTTTATACTAAATAATAGTAAATGAATTTACTATTATTTAGTATAAAATCTAGAACAAACTTAACT
>NZ_CP044537.1 GCF_008931845.1 Borrelia maritima | reverse complement strand
GAAATATCTATACAAATAACATATTATATATATAATATGTTATTTGTATAGATATTTCATCTCTACAAATTAACCCAAAAGATTAAAACCCAACTCAAAAAAATTAAACTCTAACCTAAAAAAGCTAAAGCCCGACTTGAATTTTTCGAAAAAGCTAAACTTTAAACCCCAAAAGGTTAAAACTTATAAAGTTTGGATTTTTACAAAAAAGTAAATAATGTTTATATGTTTTTTTACAATTTTTTTTAAAAGCAAATCTACTAAGCAAAAAAATTTTATAAAATTAATCCAAATGAATTCATTCTAATTGGAGAACACCTTATCAATTCTTATAGCACTACTCACCAATTACTTGGAATTATTATGACTTCTGGAATTCCATTGTCTCATCTAAAAAATCCAAATATCAAAACTCCTTACAATTTCAAATCTGACATAATTTCTTATACATTAGAAGCGGCTTGCAAATTCAAAACATACTCTCTAATTTGTTCTAATAAAATTTCCAGATGCATTGAAAATATAGACAAAAATAAATTACCATCTATTGCTACAACCAAAATCAAATATATTTTAAAAAATATATTTGATTTTAAAATTACTACTAAACAACTAAAAATTGCTTACTCTTTGATTGCTAAATCTAGAGAAACACTACATGAAATCAAATACAACTCTAATTTTAAAAACATCTTTCTAGTTAACACTCCTTGTATATTAAATCTATACGAAAAACTTAACTACATCAAATCATTTACACCTCTAAAGCTCAATAAAAACAATCTGAATTATTATAAAAACAGCACCAAAAAGCTTAAATCTACTATTACAAACTTAATTTCAAAATTTTTTACTGAAAAAGAACCTTGAAAAAACTTACATACTCTAAAGCAATACATTAATGCTAACCTAAAAATCTAGGAATCTACAAAAATACTAGTAAAATTGCAAAAGCAAATTATATCTAAAATTTTTTTCTTAATTAAGGTGAAAAATTTTTTGTAATTTCTATTTGAAATAGCTGCTAATTAGCGACATAACAAAAGGCATTAGATTATAAGATATAACAACGGGAACAACTACTACTACAATAAACTTATTATTCTGTTACTTACCTTAAGCTTTCCCAAAAAAAATTTGACTATTAATTTGTAGCCTTTTATCAAGATCTCATGCCAAACTAGACATATCTTTATTTAAGATCTCATGCCAAACTAGACATATCTTTATTTAAGATCTCATGCCAAACTAGACATATCTTTTTGTAAATTCTTCTCTACAGCATCAATTTTAGAGTCTAAATTATCTATTTTGATATTTTAATTTTTTTCTACAAAATAAATCTCAAAAATAAGATTATCGAACTTCAAGTTGAATTGTTCTTCTAAATTTTCCAAATCTTTATATGTAAGCTCATTATGATAATATCTTTTTGACAAGTCTTGTGCTATTAATTGTTCCATACCTAGTCACAAGAACTCTTTTATATATTTGCTCTTCAGTAATATTTGATGGAAACATTTCTTTCACAATTCACTTACCTGCTAAAGGCATTTTAGCATAAATCCAGACCAAATGGATATCAAATTTTGAAAATCACACAATTCTTTGCAGTGAGAATTGTCAATTCTATTTGATTATTTTTTGCCGAATTTTCAAAATCCAATTAGTTATAATTCCTGCGAGATCCAAATCTTTAGAATAAAGCTTAAATACTTATTTTTCCAAATCTAATATTCGATTATATAATTTTCTAGAAAATCTAACATTGGGATTTGTAATCAAATAAGCTATAGTGTGAATATATAAAAATACACTACCCGTTTTGAACCTAAATTCAATATAACAAATTTTATCAAAAGTCTTACATATTTTTTTGGAAAATTTACAAACAAAAGTATAATCATTGTACAATTTATCATACTTGATCTTCTTGAATCCATAAAACATCCTCAAAACCGCATCCTCATCTTTCTTTGGAAAGAAATAAACATATTTTTTCTCTTTGTTTAAAAAATTCACTAAATAAATTGAAAATTTATCGGCTTGAGTCCTGAATGCTTTTAAAATATTCATCAATCTTGTATGATATATGGTTTTATCGCCAATGATTTCTTTTTTAAAAAAGGCGTGATTCTCAAAGACTATCATTTAAAGTATTTATAGGATACTTTTGTAAAGTACAACAATGCTGCTCATTTGGTTACTTTTATCATTTACACTTTTTTATTATTTTATATTTTATTGTAATATTGCAAAAAACTAGAAATAGTAAATGTACTTATTTATAAATTAAGTTTACAACATCTTTGTTAAAAATTTAATTTTTATAAATTAATATACTAATTTAATAATACCGGTTCAAAAATTTAGATATGCTTGTTTATTTTAATAAAACAAGTTTGCTGTTCTTTCAAACCCTTTGCAGATTCCTTAATTATTCTTCAAGCTCTTTAGATTTTTAAGATATTTTTTCAGTTTTTCTAAAAACTCCTCTGGTTTATTTAAATCTTCGATTTTAATTTTGACAGTTTTGAAAATACTTTGGGAGGCCAATCAACATCATTTATTTAAATTTTATCCCTTAATGTCATTTAAACCCTTCACGAAATTAACAGTAAAGTTTTCTATTATGTATCTCTTATTGAGTTTGTTTTAAATTTTTATTGTTTTGACAATCTAATAAATCTGTTTTATGGTTGCTGAAAAATATTGTTTTATAGAGAATAATTGTTCAAGCGAATTTTTGATATTTTTTAAATCTAAGATTTTCCACTTTTATAAAAAATCTTTTTTATAAAATAAGTGATTAATTGCTTTTTTCAAGCTCAATAAGCTTTGCCATTTTTAATCTTAAAAAAATCACTAGAATTGGAATTTGCAATATCTTGCTTAAATTCCAATATTTCATCATGTAATTTGTCTTTTTGAATAAAATCTTTTATGGCGCTTAAACAATCTTTAGTTTCAAGCTTTTCACAAGCATATCGTAAGCATTAGAGTTTATTAAACTATTATAGCTGATATCAATCTCAATATCCAAACCATGTAATAGAAATTCCAACACATAGAGTTAACCCCCAAAATACAAGGCATTAGGATCAAGCAGCAAATAAACCATTACAATAACTTCTAAGAATAAAATGCTAAAGCATTAATTTTACTGCTGATTAAACTATATTTCGAACATGCATCGATTAAATTTAAGCTTGTTTTTTCTATTCATGGTGTCATCTTTTGCGTCCTTGTCAAATGCAATTTCACTTTAATTTTAATAAAAATAAAATATTTGGATTCACTATTAGATTTCAATGCCCACATTAAACCTAAATGTTTAATTAAAAAATTGATTGTTATTCTAAATGCTTTTTCTAACTTTAAAAACATTTCTAAAGTTAGCTTCTTTTTACGAGTTACTTAAATTCTACAGTCAAATATAGAATACGTTGCTTTGCATTTGCTTTTTGTTTTTAAGTATTGATATTATCAGTAATATTAATTTAAATTTTACTCTTAACTAAAAGCTCGTTTTATTGTCGAAAATAAAACACAAACATTACCCTATAAATAAGGTAATATTGCAATACTATTTAAACTATAAAATGCAAATACTAATCTATAAATTAACAAAAAACATATAAGGGAGCTTTCTTAATGAAAATTAAAAATATAGTAAACATATTAATATTTGTATCTATGGTTTCAAATAGCTGGGGAAATGAGTCAAAAACAAATACCCCAAATGAAAATTCTCAAAATAATATTTTAATAATCTCAGCTACAAAAGCAGAAATAGAAGAGATAAATAAGATTATTCAAAACAAAAAATCTATTTCAATAGAAGAACATAGAAGAAAAAAAAAGATTACCATTGGGAAAGTAGCGTATCATAATATAATTACCATAGCTACGGGAGTTGGAAAAATAAATACAGCCCTTTGGACAAGCTATATTATATCAAAATATAAAATTAGTCACATAATCGGTGCTGGGGTTGCTAGTGGAATTTATAGCAATAAAAACAAATTTATAAAAATAGGAGACGTTGTAATATCTAAAGAAACAACAAGTTACGATTTTGATCTACATAAATTTGGATATGAAATTGGACATATTCCAGAATACCCTAAAAAATTTAAAGCAAATACTGCGCTTATAAGGAAAACTTCTAAGATAAAAATAAAAAATATAGCCTCATATATGGGATTAATAATTACTGGAGACCAATTCATTGACCATCAAACTTTGCAAGAAATTCCAGAAGAATTTGAAAACGCAATCGCAATAGACATGGAAGGCGCAGCAATGGCTCAAGTAGCATACAGCTTTAAAATTCCCTTTATAATCATCCGGGGAATATCTGATATAGTTAATAATGAAAATAATTATAATGATTATAAAAAATTCTTAAAAAAAGCTTCTTCCAGCTCAGCAAAAATAGTAGAAAGCTTAATTAAGTTAATGTAACTTATTAAGTTTTTAATTGTATTTTTTATTTTTTTATAATCTTCTTTTGGATTTAGTTGTAGCATCTTGTAATATATATACTCATCTCTTTAAACTTATATTCTTCTAGCCCTATAAAATTGCTCTCTTCTTTACTTATAACGAATTGGCGCTTCTTGCTAAAATCAATATAAAAGAAATAAAGTAATGCTTAGTATTTTTTGCCTTATCAATGAACAAATCCCTTCAATGAGTACTATCCCCCAATAAGTTCTCTACACTATGCTTGATTATGTCTTTTTTTTATTATAATCCCCCAACAAGTAATCTCTTTATTAAAATAAATATCCCCAATACTTAAAAGCCAAACTATTAATCCCATTGATACAAAAAGCTTAATTTTATTTAATAATTTATTTTCTTTTTATAAAAACATTAATTTCTTTTTTACATAATTAAATTCTCAATATATTAGAAAATTGTTATTGTAAAAATTCTATTCTATTTTATGCCACTGACAATCAATATCATTAATAATATTTATCCAGCAATAAAGAATACCTATACCAACAAATTAAAACTTAATTAAAAAATCTGTGCTTTTGTAATGTTGTATTAGCTGTGTAATAAATTTATTTATTAACCAAAAATCTAATCCTTGTTATTTTTGTGACTTGTGACAATATTTTAAGCCCATAATATAGGCTTAAAATATTCAGCTTGTGAATTATTATTGAGACATTTTTCATAATACAAAATAGTTAAAGCTTAGAATTGCGTTATATATTAATAACAATTGTTATTGTTTAATTTAGGAGTTTCAAAATGAAAAAAATAGTATTGTTAATACTGATAAACCTGATCAGTTCGTGTAAATGGTACGAAAATAAAGCCGCAAAAGAAAAGAACAAAAATAGCTCGATAGCATTAACAACTAGTAAGCAAAGCTTAAATGAATTAAGTGAAGGAAAAATAAAAACATTAAGTGCTCAAGATCTCTTAATGTTGGCAAGCGAAGCCAAAATCGATGCTGAAAAATCTAATGAAGAAGTCAATTCTCAAAAGAAAAGCAATAGTAAGAATATAGAAGTAAAAGATACTCCCAAGCTAGTTCAAGCAATTAAAAAGTCATCAGAAAAGATTGATTTGGCTTTTAAAGCATTAATTATGTCAGGCTATAACGCCTCACCAACAGCTAAAAGTAATTTAGAAAATGGATTAAAGATGATAAATTTACTAGATGAATTGTTAAAAATAGCGGTAATTGATGAGTATGATAATAGCATTAGTAAATATAATGACCTTAAAAAGGCAATAGACAGCTTTAATAATCAAAATTCATTAATAAAGGTATATTTAAAAAATTCAAGCAATGAAGATAAAATTGAAGCTAAAAAATGCATAAAAACACTTATGTATAATGTTGAAACATATTTTGAAGGCGTATATAATGAGCTTAAAGATGAAAATAAAAATGGGCATGACATCATATTAATAACCTTAAATGAGGCAATTTGTAAAATAAAAAATTCGGCAATGGCCATACATGTTTGTTTTAAAATAGATTAATTTTGAAGGTTTTTTATATCTAAATTTTTTTCTTAATTGTGCGCTTTAATCTCAATTAAAAAAATCTTTTAAGTTGGTTTTATAAAGGATAAATTATTATATCTTGTTGGCAGTTCTTTTACAAACAATATTCCAAGCAAGATATAAATATAAAAACACCAAATGTGGAAATATGCTATTTAGAAAGATGAAGAAGGAAAAAAGATAAAATATCTAAAAACACCCACGCCCAACCCCAATTAATCTATGTGAATTAATGATTCACTTTACATAGCTTTGCATTTCAAAAAAGAGCACCGCCTTTTACATTAAATATCAACTTAATTTTTTTTGGATTTTAGGAAAAACACGATTTACCGTGCTATATTCTTTGTAATTTCGCCAAAATCATTAAAATACTGTAAAAGTATTTGTACTATTTATATTTTAGATAATAAAGCCTCCCTATAAAGAGCCTATATTCTCAACCCAAATTTAAAGTCTTAAAACACATATAATCATTGCTAGATTCATTATTTCTAAAAGTAATCAATATATTTTTACTTATATAAACTATTGAAAAAAGGTTTTTAGAATATAAAAGTCCAAAAACATTAATAATCTACCAGCAAATATTTGCAATAATAGCATTACGGGTTTAAAATTAAAACATATATGTTAAGTAAAAATACAAAAATTAGATCTGTTTATAGAATATTTATAATCAGTTGTTGCTACAAGTCACAAAATTCAAAAAATAAAAGAATCAAACTGCTATAATAATTTTAAACAGTTAGGAAGGGTTAATATGATTAAATTCCCTAAAAACCATATATCAAATCTTCATATTATAAAAGAATATGAAGATGTCACTATTAAGTGGGATAGAGAATACTCATTATTTAGAAAACTACATGGTAAAAATAAGACACTTGAAGATTGGTTAGAATATACCAAAAAAGAAGAAAATCAAAAAATTAAAGAATTTGCAAATAAATTTATCAAAAAAAGAAAACCTAAAATATAAAAAGAATAAAGAAGAGTTGCAAAGCATAAATAAAGGTTATATAAATCGGTTACAAAAATACTACAGCAATGTTTAAGACTTTATAAAAGGGTTCTTTCGGAATATTTAAAATAGAAAAAATTAAATAATTTGAACATAAATGAGCTTACAAAAAGATTATAAAATAGAAGATTTGAAAAAAGATAGCAAAATTTTGTTTTAATTTATAATTTTAAATTTTTAGTTATTATTATAAAGTAAAAAATGAATTTTTTAGACAAAAGGTACTTATATATAAAAAATCTTACAAAAAAAATATCTAATTTGGCATAAAAGCTTAAAAAAGATATTTAAAAAATAAAGAATTTTTTATAAGGAAATAATTTGAACAATAGAACGGTAAATATTATGACAATAATAAGGACCCGATATATCATACCGTCTCTGTTATTGTATTTATTATTAAAAAAGACTTTAAATTAAAATGAATAGCAGGCTTGGAAGGTTAATATTAAAGATAAGAATATTTTAATATTAACCTAAGATAAGAGAAGATTAATTTCTAATAGATCTAAAGGGGAATATCCCCTCTAAATACAAATTATTTTTTCTAAAAAAAGATTAAATAAGAATAAAAATTTAAAAAATAACAAGTAAGCATCTAAAATTTGATTAATGTTTATAAGTATAAAAAACAAAACAATGCAAATTATGCCTGTTGATAACAAAACACATTATTATGTTGTATGATTTCTAATATAATAATATAATTAATCTACGCTAATTAAGGAGAATATTTATGAAAAATAAAACAATTTTATATATATGTGTTTTTTTGCTTTTAAACAGATGCAATCCCGACCGTGATACTAAATCAGCACTAAAAAACATGCTGATAAAATAAAAAACGAATATATTAATGAAATAAAAAATTTAATAACAACAACTAAAGAAAGTATAAACAAAAACGAACTGCCGTTGGCTAACCCGATAAATCAAAAGCCTATAAACAGTAAAAATGGAAAGAAAGCTTTCGAGATGGATAGCAGCGCCTTCGACCTTATAAATAGTTTTTTAACCAGATGATGAATTCAACGAATTTGCAAAAATATTTCACAAACCAAAACTACAATCACCAGGCAAGATATTAAACAGCATAGCAATTTTAGAACTTAACATAGAGCAGACAATTAATCAATTAGAATCAAAAAAAGATGCCTTAGATAAGGCATATACCCTTGATTTAGAAAAGATCAAAAATTCTCTTGAACAATTAATTCTCTATAAGGAAATTTTTTTCAAAAAGCATGAAACAGATTTTATTAGATTATCAAAAAAATAAAAATTCTATAAAAACAGAGAATTCTAAATTAGAAGAATGCCTGAACACAACATTAAATCGGTTTAATGAGGAAAAGAAATAAGCTAGAAATCTGAAAAACACTATATTATCAATACCTATTCCCAGCATTATGAATTAAAACTTATTAATAAGGATTTTTAAAGTAAAAAAGGCCTTTAAATATAAAAGCCTAATAAAAAAAGTTACTATTTTACATTAATATTGCTTTAATAAAATACATTGATATTTAAATAATTATAAAAGCAACCTTATTCACTTCACAAATCAAACATACTGTCGCCTAAATAACAAATTTGGTAAAAATCAATCAAGGATATATAAAATAGATTTAAAAAATTTTATATTACAATAAATTATTTAATTTAATTAAATATTTGCTTATAATAAGTATATATAAATAAATATGGAATTATATAAAGGAGAGTATTTATGAAGTACCATATAATTACAACTATATTTGTTTTTCTATTTTTAGCTTGTAGGCCGGATTTTAATACTGATCAAAAAGAGATTAAATACCCCCACCCTGAAAAAATATCCAGACCCACAACCGAAGACTCTAAGCAAAAAGAATCAAAACCTACGACAAAAGAGGAGCTTAATAAAAAACAAGAAGAAAAACAAGAAGAAAAACAAGAAGAAAAACAAGAAGAAAAACAAGAAGAAAAACAAGAAGAAAAACAAGAAGAAAAACAAGAAGAAAAACAAGAAGAAGAAGAGGAAGAGGAAGAACTGATAAAAAAACAACTAAAAAATAGACTATTTGATGATTTAAAAAAGCAAATAGAATCAGCCTACAATTTTAAAGAAAAATATGTAAAAATTATGGAAAAAGAACCTGAAGACCATTACGGAATGTTGCCATCTTTTAGGGGATTAAATTGGGGGGCAGGGACTGAAAAGATGACTGCCAATACCGAAAGATCTATAAGATTTAGAAGGCATACTTATACTGTTTTAAGCCCTTTGGATCCTCATGAATTAAAGGAATTTTCAGATATTATTCAAGATATAAATAAACTAGCACCAGTAGTAAGTATATTTAATTCCTTTAGCGCTATTGGAGGAGCTCTTGACATAGTAATTGATCACCTATATTCCAAAAAAGACAATCTAGACAAACTAGATATTTCGGATTTAGAAACGCTTAAAAACTCATTTGAACAAATATTATATATAAAAGGAAGTGTCGCAGGAAGATCAAAAAAACTTTTACTAGATTATAAAAATCTAAAAACAGATGTTAATAAGCTTAAATCTTATTCAAATGAACTGGTCAATGAAATTAAGCAACAATCTCTAGAAGCAGGAAATCTAAAAAGACTTATAGTGTCAAAATATAACCCTTAATGTTTAGCTTTTAAATTTACTAACAATTTAAAAACGCATATTTAAGCTTTATCAACAATTTAAAAATAGTATATTTAAGCTTTTGTGGGAAAATATTTTAACTATTTGGATAGGTATTACTATTAATATGGTTTTTGGCTTAGAAATTCTTGTATTATTCCTACTGAAAGAGTTTTCACAGATATCATAAAAGCATATTCAATCCCATCCCGGTAAATTAATTCTATTAACTTATATCCATCTAAAGCTCACATAAATTATAGGTTAAAAATTCTTTTGCTTTTTTAGTTAAAAGCACTTGAAATATAGAATTATTTCCTCAAAGGAAATTACTTTTTCTATAAATCTCTAATTTGTAAATTTGCTCTTTGTAAACACTTTCTTCTGCTGCGCTCTTATCTCTACTTTTTGTCCTTTATTTCAAGCAACTTTTTACATATTTAAAAGCTATACTTTTTCTTTTTCCCTTGCAAATTTTTAAAACATTTCTTGTTAAATAGGATCCTAGTTGTTCAATTTTATCTCTTGCACCTTAGAACAATTCAAACTTTGCTCCCAAACTAACAAAACTGTTCTAAAATTTATATCAATTTAATCTCTTTTTGGGCATATAGTAGCGTTTCTAGATAATGGCGCGTTATTATATGTAATTGATTGTTGCTAAAGATTTTAATGCTAAATAGACAGTCTTTTAGAATACTTCCTTTGGCCAATCCATTATATTAACACAAATATTTACATTCTTGCTTTTAAAAGCATTATTAATAACTTACATTAAGTTGCTGGTTTCAAATACCGTATTTTTGGAATCTTGGTCAAAATCAAAAACTATTTCCTTATTCTTTACTTTTTTCAAGCAATTTGATAAAATTGCCCCCAAATTATCTATTTGTACTTGGCTAAAACCTCAGTGTTTTATATGTGCCTCAATTAACTTTTTGACCTATTTTTTGAAAAGCTCGGCAGCCACTTTGTAATATTGCAGGCCCAATATCGGCCATTCCTATATATGCTTGTAATTTTGATTTTAGTGTTGATTGTTCAACAAACCAATAATCCAATGTATTTGCTGATTGCTTTACTTTTAACAAAAAATTATACTTAAGTATATAAGCAATTTGTTTATTAGGGGTTTTTGATTATTGTCAAATTTATAATTTTTGATAAAATATAATTTTAAAGCATCGTTTTTAAATATAATTATTTTCTTCATTGAGTTTAAATTTATTTTTTATAAATACTTTTATTAATTTTAGTTTAATCACAGTTTACATTTCCTATCCAGTTGATATAAAAATAGCATAACATTGCATAATATATTTTTATGACTGTTGAACAAATACCCACAAAATAAAACAAAAAGCTTTGAAATTCAAAAAACCACCACAATTTAAATATACATTCAAAAACTCAAATGTAATCAAATTTACCAAAGAAAATATAAAAAATTAAATTATAGAAATAGCTTCTTGCTTTAAAAAAGTTCCTACCCTGGTTTTTACTTCTTTATAATAAGAATCTTTAAGATTTAGAGTTATATTTATATCTCTATCATACAAAGTGTTACAACTACTTAAAGTTCACATAGCACCCCTTTAATTGGCAAGTTCCCTATTGATCCCTTTAATAAAATTAAATTTAATGGTTAAAACACTTTTAACAACGCTTACTTTAATATTTGAAATGCTAATTATTTTATAGTTTTTATTGCTCATTTAGTTATAATACACTTGACAAATTTTTATTTTTCCTGTTAGCTCCTAAAATGTTTTATATAATAAAAAATACTTTATTTTTTTAAACCTAAATTTTAGGTAATAAATTTTATATACGGACATACAATAAAAAACTTATTTTAATTTCTTTAAATTATCCCAAATGTAAAAAATCAATAAATATTTTTGTATGCTGTGTTTTGTTATTTATTTCTTAAACTTTGATAAAAATATTGTCTTTTTAGAAATTAAATTTTCATTTTATTAGCATTTAGACTTTCCAATACCCGACCTTATATTTTATGCAAACCCCCTTTTATTATCATTATTTATTGATTTTAGACACCCCGCTCTTGTCTCTACTTTTTTATCTAAATATTAAATTTAGAATATATGATTCTAATCACCAATAAATTCTAGCATCTCTAAAAATATCACTATCGTTTTAAAACCCATCAAAAATAATAAAATGGAATATTAAAGTTATAAAAATTAATTACACAAAACTACTGCAGTGACAATAATAAAATTGAATTGATGAAAATTTTATATAAAAAAATAACAAAAACTTTATAAATTTGAAGATTTTCTTGAAAATTTTATCATAGCAAGAAGATAAGTATTATTAATGTTTATTAGTATAATAAACATTAATAATACAAATTTAACCCTAGCAATAAAGATGGGATCTTATTTTTTAGATAGAGTTTTTAAAAGCTTTAAAAAAATCTTAAAACTTAAAAAATATTAAACGGCTTATCATAATACACCCTTACTTTCAAAAATTACTTATTTAGTCTCATAAAAGTGTCTTATTATTCTGCCAAGCTTATTGTGTTGTATGTTCTCTAATATAAGAATATAATTAATCTATACTAATTGAGGAGAAATTTTTATGAAAAACAACATAATTTTATGTATGTGTGTTTTTTTACTTTTAAATAGCTGCACTGCCAACCATGACACTGAAACGAGAATAAAAAAACATGTTAATAAAACAAAAAACGAATATATTAATGAAATAAAAGATTTAATAGCAACAACCAAAGAAAGCATCGACAAGCGTAAACTGCTACAAGCTAAGCCAGTAGATCAAAACCCTGTAGATGATAAAAATAATAAGAAAGTTTTCGAGATAGATCAAAGAGCTTTCAATTTTATAAATAGTTTTTTAACAGATGATGAATTCAATAAATTTGTAACCATATTTCATAAACCAACACTAAAATCACCGGGCAAAGTATTAAATAGCATAGCAATTTTAGAACTTAACATAGAGCAGGTAATTAATCACTTAGGCTCAAAAAAAGAGACCTTAGATAAGACAAAAACCTTAGATTTGGAAAAGATCAAAAATTCTCTTGAACAACTGTTCTCTATAAGGAATTTTTTTTCAACAATCATAAAAAAGGTCTTATTGGATCATCAAAACAATGAAAATTCTATAAAACCAGATGATTCTAAATCAGAAACATATTTCGATACGATATATAATCAGTTTAATGAAAAAAATAAAGAGACCGTAAATCTAAAAAAAACCATATTATCAATACCTATTCAAGCATTTTGAATTTAAATTTATTAATAAGGGGTTTTAAAGTAAATTAGACCTTTAAATATAAAGGCCCAATAAAAAGGTTTATTATTCCCCATTAATATTGCTTTAATTAAACAAACATAAAAACAAATTGAAATTAATTAAGAAATGGCAAACAATTTAACCTTTAAAAAAGTAAAAATCGAAAAAACAATTATTTTAATATCAAAACAAATCCAATAAGAAATTTGCTTACAATAGAAAACTTTGCTGTTAATTCCAAAAAGGTTAAATCGATATTGAGAGATAAAATTTAAATAAATGATGTTGATCGGCTCCAAAGCATTCTCAAAACTGTCAAAATTAAAATCAAAGATTTAAATAAACCAAAGAAGTTTTTAGAAAAACTGAAAAATATTTTAAAAAGATAAAGAATTTAAGAATAATTAAAAAGTCTACAAAGGGTTTTAAAGAGTTTTGAGCTTGTTTTATTAAGATAAGCAAACATATCTAAATTTTTGAACCGGTATTACTAAATTAGTATATTAATTTATAAAAATTTAATTTTTTAAAAAGATATTATAAAGCCGCTTTAAACGCTTTAAAAATTCTTTATGCCCTCAAAATTTTTGAATTTTAAAACAACAAACATTAAGAACCTAATTCACAAATAAAATATACTATTATTAAAATAAATAAATTGGGTATAAATTAAACTATATAAAGAGAGTATTTATGAAATACCACATAATTACAACCATATTTGTTTTTCGATTTTTAGCCTGCAGGACAGATTTTAATACTGATCAAAAAAACATTAAATGCCCGCCTACTGAAAAATCAAGACCCAAAACTGAAGACTCTAAGCACAAAATCAAAGCCAAAATAGAAAACCTAAAGCAATAAGAATTAAAGCCCAAAATAAAAAAAGAGCTTAAGAAGAAATAAGAAGGAAAACTTAAGAGAAAACAACAACTAAAAAATAAACTACCTAATGATTTAAAAAATTCAATAGAAACGGCTAATGCGCATAAAGAAAAGCATATTAAATATAAAAGAAATGGAAAAAGAACTCGAAGATCAATACAGAGTACGGGCTTTTAAAGCATAGAGTTGGAGAGAAGGGCCCGAAAAGATATCTGACAATACCGAAAGATCTGCAAGATTTAGAAAGACATACCTATACTATTTAAGTGTCCTGGATATTAATTAATTAAAGGAATTCCCAGATATTATTCAAAATATAAATAAACTAGCACCAGTAGTAAATATATTTAATTCCTTTAGCGCTATTGGAAGCGCTATTGACATAATAAGTGACCACCTGCATTCCAAAAAAGATAGGCCAAATAAACTAGATATTGCGGATTTAGAAACGCTTAAAAATTCGTTTGACAAAATATTATCTATCATAGAAAGTGTCTCAGGAATGTCAAAACAACTTGTATTGGATTATGAAAATAATAAAGATCTTATAAAAAGAGACATCAATAAGCTTAAATTCCATGTAAATAAACTTGAAAATGAATTTAGACAACGGGCTATAGAATCAAGAAATCTGCAAAAGCTTATAGTGTCAACATATAACCCTTAAAAGTTCAACTTTTTAAGTTGTTAATCAATTTAAAAACAGTATATTTAACCTATATGAAAAAATATTTTATCCATTTAGATAGGTATTGATATTAATATTATTTTTGACTTAGAAATTCTTGTATTATTTCTACTGAAAAAATTTTCACAGATATCATACAAAGTATACTCAACCTCGATAAATTAATTTTATTAACTTATATTCATCTAAAGTTCACATAAATTATAGGTTAAAAATTCTTTTGCCTTTTGGTTAAAAGCACTTGAAATATAAAATTATTTCCTCAAAGTGAACTACTTTTTCTATAATCTTTAAGTTGGGAATAGTGTCCTTATAAATTTTAACAAAAAATTTAAATTATTGTAGTAATATCTCAAACAGATCTAAATCTATTATTAAAAATTTGATTGAAAACTTTTTTTTGAAAGACAACCTTTCAAAAACTTAACAATCTGAAACTTTACATCAATTTTGATCCCAAAAATCTACAAAAATATCAACAAACCATAAGCAAATTACTTCTAATGTTTTTAGTTGCATTCTTTAGGTTAGAAATTTTAGCTCCTTTATTTTTAAAATATTTTTCGTGTTTCTTTTATAAATTTATGTATTACATTTAGCATCATGTTAGATAACATTTTGCTTATCTTTAAGCACGCAATTGAAATTATTATTAGGTTACATTCATTTTATTAAGAGTATATCCAGAATCAAAATAAATTTATTGATTAACAAATTAATCTCCACCTATAATTCCTGTGAACTTTGGTTAAAAATTATTTGCTATTTTTTATTAGATTTTAGTTTTAGGTGTATAAAAATATCTGGTCATTTGATTTTTACTATTTAAATTTTATCTTTTAATTTTATACTTTTTAGACCTGACTATATTCTTTTACTTTCTTTGAATAAAGAATCTTTTATCATTTATAAAGATGGATAATAAAAGATATGTAGTTTAATATTAATTAAACTATAATTTAATTTTTACAAACATTTAACCTAAAATAGATAGGTTGTAAAGGATTGTAATATCTTTTATTTCAAAGGTATATTAACAGTATCTATTTTTTGGCTTTTTCTATTATTTCTAAATTTATACACCACAACAATAGATAATGTACAAAAAATAAGTATTAATAAAACAAATATATTTATAACACTTATAAAATTAGCTAAAACCAAACATATAGCCGGTGCGATAAATGAAAATATACGAGATATTACTCTATTAATAGAGGTTATGGTTCCCAAAACCTTTGAATCTATATTTTTTCTTAAAAAATATTCTAAATTATTAGAATAAATAGCAATTAAAATTACTAAAAATGTGATTACAGCAATAAATATGTGAATATGTGAAACTATTTTTATTAAAACTGATAATAAAGATATTATGGTTAAAATAACATAAATATCATATTTTGGGTGTTTAATTTTTCCAAATGCCCATTCTCCTATAATATATGATAAACGAAACAGCACATAGATAATTCCAAATATACTAATAGATATGGTTTTGTCAATAAAAATTGCTTGCCAGTATAAATAAAAGGGTTGATAAAAAAATTGAATAGAGCCAATCAAAATAAATAATTCTAAAAGTTCTTTGGATTTTAACAATGTTATTATAATTTTTTTAAACTTTATAAGATACAAACTTAAATCTTCTTTACTATGATTATGATCTGTATTTTTATCATTTGGTATAAAAAAAATTGTAATTAAAGACACTACTAAATATATTAACAATGAAATTAGATAAATTTTTATATCAATGTACAAATATAATACACTTCCTATGTATCCGCCTAAAATAGCGCCAATGCTTAGGATTATTTTTACAAATGATATAAAAGCTTTTAGCTTTTTTGAGTTATTTTGATATATTTTAGTAAAGCTAATGTCAATCTCACCGGTGTTAATAGAAGCTGACATCCCATTATAAACCATGAAACACAAATAAATACAAATGAAAAAGTTTTAAAATAATAAAATAAGAGGTCATTGATAGAAAAATTGATACCAAGTAAACAATTTTTCTATCAAAAATATCTGATATTACACCCGATGGAAATTCAAAAATAATAATTGCTACCATATAACAAATTTGTACCATAGCAATATCTTTTAATTGATAAGCCTTTGTTTATTTAAATAATAGTTAATACAGCGTGCGGCAAAGTTCTTGCAAATTCTGACAAAAATAATATCTTTGATGTTTGCTTTCTATCATAAATTTTTATTATATTTAAAAAATTATTTTTTTTATATTCATTACCAAAGCAAAAAATAATATCAATAACAACCTTAATCAATGCAATTTTATTAGTAGAAAAAAAGAAGGGGCCTGATAGTTTTTATTTGCTAACATTATTTTACTTTCTAATTTAAAAGATGATAGCTTTTTTATAGATCCTATGTCATCAAATTGGTTGTAAGAAAATACTTGGAATATAAAACGAACCACTGCTTGAGAAAGCATTGATATAGCCAATATTTATAGGTGGAATATTTAAATACAAAATTTATGAACTAAAAGCAAATAGTAGCCAATCATCTGCTGTAAGCACTATTAATGTTGATTTAATTTTTGAGTTAGTAAAAATATTCTCTAATAATTTTACTTAGTGATTTTATTTTTTCTTCAATTATATCTACCTTGTTAGACCCTATATTATTATCACTAAACAAAAATTGTTTGGTTAAATTAGATTCTTCTATTTTGTCTTCATCTATAAAAATTATAGACCCTAATCCTAGATTATAAAAAGAATAAGACATAAAATTCCCAATACCACCACATAAAATATTTACAATTAACTTTCACAAGCCAAAAAAAGATATAAAGATTGATGAATACATATTGGCAAGATAATTATCGTTTTATTATTCTTTGCATGTAATTTAATTAAAAGCCTCAACCCAATAATCAACTAAACATATTGGGTAAAAGAAAAATAACAGAAAAGCTACTATTAGTAAAGCAATTAAAAAGCAATAGAAAATCTAAAAATCTTTTAGAAATTGAAAAATAGGATGTTTATAAATTTAAAGATCTAGCTCAATACAAAGAGATTCTAGGACTAAAGATGTTAGAAAAATTAAACTACAAAAAAATAATTTTAATATTTATATAAGTGGATTCAAAGAAAATATATAATATATTTGGGACGTTTACATTACTATTATTAACTACTGATAAATAATAAAACCAGATGATTTAACAAGAATTAGTAGTAAGTTATAAAAAATTTTATAACTTACTACTAATTAAAAATATATAAAAATCATAAAGGCTAATTTAATATTTTTTTATCAAACAAAAATATACTTAAAAGAGGCCGAGCTGTCTTTAAACCATATATTTTTCATTTTTAAAAATGAAGAAGGCTTGAATCTTCCAATTATGTAGCTAAAACAAATAAAAGTGCCGTGGGCCAAAGTTAACAAAACGAATTCCAGATTCATAACAAACTCATTGGTTTTAATTTCTAAATTAATACTTGAATACAGATTCTAGAAAATATTTAATATTTAAAACAACAGCATTTATATAATTAATAATGGTCCTTGTTAGTCTCTGGGGTCCTATAACGCCGCCATTAACAGAACATCCTTATTTTATTATTGCCCCTGCTAAAGTTTCTAATTCGCCCATTTTTTAAATAGTTAATCGTTTGTTTTAATAAATTTTCTATCTCTAAATCATAAATTATTCAAATCCTTGTTTTCAAGCACATATAAATTTCCTTTAAAAGCTTATTCCTTTTAAAATATTTTTAAGTGTTCGTCTCACTATTGATTTTTAAAACACATTTTTGCTAATCAAAATATTTCCCAACTTATTGCGCCATGTTTATTAAGCATGTTTCTTTGTAAAATATATTATGATCAAAATTAAAAACGCTCTTCGTTGCTTATTACTGGACAATTTATTTTTAATTGGATTCGACTTGCCTTTTTCGCTGATAATATTTAATTTTTCCCAAATACTTTATATCCATAAAACTTTGCTACTTAGAAAACGATCTTTTAGATTTCTGGTTGTCTATGTATATTCTTATATATAGAAATCATTTATTCACAATCTCTAAATTTATATTTTCTATTTTAATAATATTAAAAATTAAATTGCTTATAAAATTTTCTTATTGTCTTTTTGATTCCTTATATCTTTTTAAAAGTTTGTTAAGAAAATCTTTTTGATTTTCAAAAATCTCATCCATTATAAAACTTGCAAACCTAGAATTACTTTTATAAAAGGTATAACTTTCCTGGTTTTTAAGCTGAAGTCTTAGCGGTTTTATTGGATTTTGTTTTGATTTTTTTATTGTGCCATTTGATTTATTTTTAATATATCTTATAGAGGCCCTTATTCCATTATTGGTAATAAAATTTTCTTCTAGTATCCCCGCCTCAACTGCAGCAGCTAATTTTATATATTCATAAGATTGTGTTTTTGCTAATTTAAAATCTGATAAAAAATCTTTAAAAGACTTATATTCTCCTTCTAAATAGAGCTTCTTATCATTTATTTTCTTAAGAATTTTCATTGTATCAATAACATTATATATTTCTGATTTAATATTATTTTTTAATTGTGTAATTAATCGTTCAAATTCCTCTTTTCTTTGATTTTCATTGCTTTGATCAAGAAAATAATTTAAATTATTTTCTGAAATTCTTTTATTAATTTTTAAATTAATGCTTTTTTTATTCATATTTTCGCCCTTATGTCCAATAAGTCCGGCATGCCGGACTTATTAAGTTTGTCAATTCTTATAATTTTCCTAAAAAAACTTCCAATATTTTTTTATATTCAATAATGTAATCTTTTGAAAAATCAAATTTTTCATTACACCCTATTCTTTTATTTAAATCTTCTCTTTCACTTATATATCCCAAAAACCCACTTTTCAGGCTCACTATTTCCATTAATTGTTTGTGGGTAACATTTTTTTTAAACCTTGTAATAACAATAAATATTGGTATTCCAGCAACTTCTTTTATATATCTTCTTAATGTTTCAAATCCTTCAACTGCCCATTTTTCTGCCGTCATTGGGGATATTACATAATGACTGCTAATTAAGGAGAGCTTTAGTGTAAAATTTCTTTTGGGGTTAGTATCAATTATAATATAATCATAGTTATTTGCTATGGAATTTAATTTCGTCTTTAATAAAAATTCAATAGGAAGGTGTCGGTTGTTATAATAATACTCTCCATTTAATTCGTCAACTGTTATATAACTCGGTATCAAAGCTATGTTATTTTCAACATTAATAATGCTTTTATTAATATCTATTTCATCTTTTATAACATTTCCTATGTTTATTTTAGATACATCGAAATTTTTTGTTTCCAATTCATTATAATAATAGCTTGTGGTAGCGGCTTGATCGTCTGTATCGATTAAAAGTACTTTGTGCTTTTGCGATAATAGATTTGCAAGTATTATTGAGCTTGTGCTTTTACCAACACCCCCTTTAAGACTTGCAACTGTGATTACTTTTGATTTTTTTCTATCCATCTTATAATTATTCCTTTTTCTGGATATTTTTTACCATAAAATTCATATACGTGTTTTTCTAATTTTGTGAACATATCAATACAAGCCATATTATATGGTGTATTTTCTTTTTCTTTTTTAAATAAACGAAATAACCCTTTAAAGTAACAAAAAACGCTCCCTTTTTTAAATCTAAATTCTATGTAATATGCTTTTGATAATCCATATGACTTTTTAGTTCCATTCATTTCGTATTTTACGAAAATGTTTTTTATAGGTTTTCTATATCCGTAATAAATACCTAAAAATTTGTCCCCTTCTTTTATAGAATACAAACGAACTTCTTCAACTTTCATTTGATTAAATAGTGTTCTTAATGATATACGACATTCATTTCTTTTATTATCGATTCCTAGTTTATAAATGTCCATCATTATTTTTGTATGGTACATTGTTTTATTGTTTTTTTTTTCAATCTTTATAAAACGATCTTTATTTTTGCATTTAATTATTGGTTTTTCTATTTTTATGGATTTTATGATGTTTTTCATTTACTATCCTTATACGATGTCTTTGTTTAACGATTTTTTGTTCAGGCTATTTTTTTCTTTATGGTTTCTAATAATTCATAATAATAAATATTAAACACTTTGTTATATTCTAGTTTTTTTTTGCTATTTAGATAATTTTTTATAATTGGCTTTAAGCTTTTTATTTCAAATTCTTTTTTTAATTGCTCTATTAGTATGTTGAAAATATTTATTTTTATATGATTTTCTTTTTTGATTTCAGTTGATTTTTCTAGTTTAAGCTTTATTTTTTCTAGGTCTTTGTATTTTTTGTTTTCTATTATGAAGTGTGGCTTATTTTTGTAATTTTTGTATACGTTTTCAATTTGGATTTTCAATTGTTCATCATCATATCCCTTTTTTTTAAATTGTCTATGAGTTTCGTTTAGTATTTTTTTCAATATTTCTTCTTTTTTGTTAAAATAAAGTTTATTTTTATTTTTTGTTAAGCTAGTTTCAATTTTTTTTACTATTTTTATTATTTTAATTGTTTTATCTTTACTAATGTTTAAGTTTAAAATAGAAATGGCTTCTTTGGATAAAAAATTACATTTATTGAAATATTTTTTTATTTGATATTTTTCTATTTGATTATTTCTTATTTCTTCTTCTTTATTATTATTATTACTACTATTACATTCCCTTAAATTCAGATTCCCCTCTTTAGTAAATTTGTCTTTAAGGTATTTGTTGACTCTTGTTTGGAATCTTATATCTTTTTTTTCTTTAAAGTGTTGATTGATTTTAAGGTAGCATTCTTTTTTTTGATAATTAAGTTTGTAATAAATTTCAGTTCCTAAATTTATTCCCAAATGTTTATGGTAGTTGGTTGTTACTTTTATTTCTTTTTCTAATTTATAAAGATAATTTTGCATTGTTTTTAGTTTAACAGTTGGTTGTCCATTTCTTTTTAAATTTTCATTAAAGTAGTAAAGTATATTACTTTGGGTATATTTTTTATATTTACTGTTTATATATTTTAGCGTTGAGATAAAAACTATTAACTTACGTTGTAATTTATTCTGGCTGGATGTGTTTTTGTGGTTGATAAATGTATTTTGCATATTATTACTCCTAGTTATTTTGATTTTTATAAATACATTTATAGCACAGTATTTAAATAAAAGCAAATACTTTTATAAAAAAATCATAAAAATTAATAATTTGTTGTAATGTCTATAATTAGGAAGATTACAATTTAGCATGAAGACAAATTGATTTTAATTCTAATTTGAGCTATACTACAATTAGTGTAGAAAAATATTTTCATATTAACTACCTATTTATTTTTGATCATTTTATGAGAGGCAAGCAGGGCTTATATTAGTTCTATGACCAAAGAACCTATATAAGCCCTGAGCTTTTACAAAAATTTTTTGTTTAAAAGGCAATAAAAATAGTTTTTGATATTTTTTACACATATACTAAATTAAAGAATAAAAATATGAGAAAAATTTGTTTATTAATAATAATCTAAATTTAGATTTTGAAAATTCAATAAAAGGGAGGTAAATTTTTAAAAGTCCAGATAAGTTTTTAAAAAAATTAAATAACATTGTCAAAAATTTTAAGGATATGGGTATAAATATTTAAATTTTAATTAAATAGTAATTTAATTTGACAATAGTATTGATAAGCATAATTTAGATATTGAACTTACTCAATTTTCAATTTTTACGCTTATTGAAAGTAAAACAACTTGCCTTGTTACAACTTAATTTTTTACAAACAGTGTTGATTAAGGATCATTTAATGTGCAGGGCTTGCAGCAAATTTACAAAAAAATAATTAAAATAATTCTGAAGCTCAAATATATTGTATTGACTATTTGGCCTTATTAGAGTTGCTTATATAAAAATGTAAATGTTAGTTATATGCTTTAATATAATATTGAACATGATATTTTATATCTATTAATAATGATTATAAAAGTTAAGAATCTTTTCTTTAGTTGGAAAATATGTATTAATTAAGATCAAATAAAAGACATTGTTAAAAGCAAAGAACGATATTAGTAAAAATCAAAAAATCGGGGGGTATATATCTTTTAAAAAGGTGTTATTTAATATAATTATATAATTTAAAATATAACTTAAACAATTTTAAAGTGTTTATGTCTTTTAAATGGGCCAATTTATTTTTTAATTTTTTGACGTGATTTTTTTATATCGAGTCATACTGTGAACACACTTCAGCAGCTTTGTTTACCCCAAACATTTTTAATTGCGTATTTTCTATTTAACCAATAGTACAGCTTTTTTGTGCTCTTTAGAGCTTAAGATTTAGAAATAGTGGTGTATGTTCTAAGAATTAGGTAAATTCTAATTTTATATAAAGATAAGTTGATTTTAATTTTAAATTGAGCCATTTACAATTGTAGGCCTTAAAGATCTTCTTGTATAAGAGAGAGAATTTCTTTAAGCTCTAGTATTAGGTTTTATTTAGTAGTTTTTTTAAAACGACAGTTGGAATCCGTTTATTCCAATCTCAAAATTAGGTTCAAAGCCCGCAATATCAATTCCGAGTCTTTTTTTAAGATTTGTATTATGTTTATTTGTAAATGTAATAATAAGTGATGTTATGTGGGATGCTATAATCGTGCCTACTCCTATCGTTGTTATTATGTGCCCGATTGTTGCTTTTGCTTCATCATCTGTATGGCCAAGAATATTTCCAGCTATACAAAGTATTCCTCCTAATAACTGAGTTCCAAGCACTGCGCCACCACCAATATAATCTCCTTGGACAAAGGATCCTATTCCTAAAGTCAAAAATAAATTCAAAAGGAATGGTGCTAGTATAGTTGCTTGTTCGCTTTGATATTTCATAATAGTTTCAATATTCCCAACACTTTTTTCAAGCTTATCTTATGTTGCAAAGATTTGTATTGTTAAGCTAAAAATTAATATCAATGTTAAAATTTTTTTCATATTGATATTCCCTCCCAATAAATTTTATAATTTATATTATCAATAAATATTAGTGTAATTTTTCAAAAACTTTCAAAGAATACTTGAGCTATAATTTCTATGAAATTTGGGTTAATAAGATGATTTTGTTAACAAATAGGCTTATTTTGGTTCTGGAGCATGTTTTTTAATGATATTAATAGGGTTTATTATTAAAAGTTAGCTCATGTGTCACATATGATTGAGTATGAGATACTAAAAATAGTATGAATATGGGCGCCAATCAAGCTTATAAGCGCAGAATATATTCTAGCGCCAATCGAAAGAAATTTTTCAAAAGTATTTGGATTTGTAAGATTTTTGTATAACAAAATGTTAAGTGATGAGAGGGATTATTATGAAAAAAATAAGAAAAGCCTCATTCTTAATCCAAGTAAGCATAAAAGTAGAATTTTCATTTTTAGGGGAATTGATAGTTTAACTCTTTGTAATTTTCAACTTGAATTAAACTCTACATATAATAAATTTTTTCAGAGAAATTAAACAAAGGAGAACAGGCTTAAAAAATATCAAAGGAAACTATTTAAAAAACAAAAAGAGGGCTTATTAATAGGGATAAATCTAGATTAAGAGTTGCCAAGTTGCATAAGAAAATTTCAAATCAAAGAAAAGTCTTTTTGATAAATTGCTTTTTTACTTTGTGGATAATAATTATAAAAACATAACAATAGAGACCGTAGTAATTAAAGACATTCAGAAAGGAATGTTTGGAAAAACATTAATGATTGAGGAGGTTATGAATTTGGGGGACGATTATCGTATAAATCGAGTGGCACGAATCTTCTTTGAATAAGTAGATAGATATTCTCCATAAAGTGCACTATGTAGTAATTGCGGTATTAAAATATGACTCTAAAATTAAGTTATACTATTGAGGATTTGCAGTAGTTGTAGCACTTTGTATGATAGAGATATAAATGCAACTCTAAATCTTAAGGCGTATTCTTATAAAGAAATAAAAACTAAAGTAAGAATTGCCTGAAGTAAAGCTTGCGGGATTATTCTCTGGTGGACAACCGTTCTTGTAGAGATAAAAAGCTGGCACTGAATAAAGTAAAAAGCTATTTATAATCTTTGTTTTGGAAATAGTAGTTAACAACATAAGACCTATCTTTAATAAAAGATAGGTCTTTGCATTATAACAATTTCAATATATAAATTGAAGGTTCTTTATTGAGCATATGTCATTTTTTAGCTTTAGTGCTTCTTCTGTTTTTTGTCATTTGATTGAAAAGTGTGTCTGCATAAGATTTAAGTTCATTTTCATCTGTTTGTATGCGATTTGTATTATTTAGATAGTCTAATAAGAGTTTATGCATCATTTCTGAAGCGATTTTTTTCTCTCTAAAAATTTTCCAAAGAATCTTTAAGCTTTTTTAAAACCGAAGTCCCTAATTTTCCTAGGTTGTCTTTTTTTGGGATAGAAGAAATCAACCATCTCTTCAAAAGCATTCCCAAGGGAGTTAAGGATGTTAAATATGCCTTGTGTTTGTCCTGATGCCATTACAATTTCTGAAAAATTCTTTAAGGCATCATCATTAATAGTATTTAAGATGCTATAAACCCGTTTTCTATAGGCTTTAGATTTTTCGGTATTTGAGGATAACTGTTCACCTGTTCCGTCTAGCCAGAACAAATCTTTGAAAGCCAGTATTCCATATTGGCTTAAAGATTCTTCTTTTAACTTTTGTACATATTGAGCATTATCTTTTTTAGCTGTTTATATTAAATTTCTTAAATCATTAAGCAGTGCGTTTTCTGTTTTTTTATTAATGTCTTCTTCTTTTTTGTAGTTTGCTTCTTGATTTAGGACTTCTTTTTGATTTAAGCTTGTTTTTGTTTTAGGCTTTAATCCTTTTTTATTGAATTTTACTCTTTTTTTACTAGATTGATACTTTATATTTTTTTGATTAGTGTTAAAATCTGGATTGTAGGCTAAAAATAGAAAAACAAATAAACTCGCAATAATGTTATATTTCATAAATATTCTTCTTAATTAAAATCTTAAATTTAAAATCCAATATTAAATATAAAACAATATTAAATTAAATCTAATATAATATCTTATTTAATTTAGAATAATAAAACAGTGTAAGAATCATGACAATATTTTTATTGTGAGAAGTTTTATATTATTTTTATATGTGTTTTATTAATTTTTTTATTAAGTGTAATTATTATGCTCTTATAATATTAATTTTTATAGAATAATTCTTATTTGGTGGTCTATGGATATTCTTTAAATAATATTTTTATTTTATAAAAATATTATTTAGATACTTAATTTCTATAAATCAATATAATATTTGGTGTTTAACAAGTCTTGATAAAAGATAAAATTGATGTAAACTTGCGTATTATGTTTATTTGTACTAATACAAGCATCTTAGTAGAACTTTTTAAGTTTAGCAATAATAGTGTTTTGATAAACTTATATAGTTTATTTTGGTATTAAGATGGGCAAGGAGTATATATGAAGACTTTGTTTGGAATTTGTATAATAATATTGGCCGTAGCTTTATTGGGTTGTTATTTACCCTATAAACAAGAGCAAGCCGTTAAAGCTTTTTTTGACAATTTTAATAATTTAGAAAATTGTGGCATGCATGCTGATGATATTATTATTACTGAAGGCAAATTTTCTAATTTAAAATTATATGCAGCTGAACATCGTTTACTGGATGATATAGAGAAGACTCTCTTTAGCTTAAAAGATGGTAGTTATCCCGACGTACCCCCATTGCTTGACTATAATGAGAACTATTTCAATAAATTCTTTTTAGATTTAGGCTCTGAGCGATCTAGAGAATTGATTAGATTATTTAGTAGAGTAAAAAATGATCATAATAATAGATTTAAAGGTGAAGTTTATTGGTTGTATTCATGTATAAGGGAATTATATTCTCCAGATATTAAGTATTCTGGTGAAAATTCATATGAATATAATGTTGTTGTGTCCAAGCCGACTATTGATCAACAATATTTTAAGTTGAAGAAAGAAATAGAAAGGATACTTTAAGATGATTAATATCATCTATTAATTTTAAGGTAATTTTTAGTATTAGTGTTTTTATTCTATGTAAAAACTAATTGATTAATAAATAAAGATTATAATGCTAAAACTAACAGCATTTTGCGTGTGTTTTGTTTTTAATATTGTGTTTGCTTTGTATTTTATTATTTATAATTTTTTTGATAAAAAAATGAAAATCATAGAATAGAAATTAAAAAAACAGGAATAAAACATACGGATTTTATAAATAGAAAAATTAAGTTTTTATAAAAGATATTATAAAACTAATTTATAAATAAGCACATTTACTAATCCCAATTTTTTACAATATTATAATCAAATAGAAAATAATAAAAAGTATAAATGATAAAAGTAACCAAGCGAGAAATATTGTTTGCTTTATATAAGTACCTTATAAATACTTTAAATGTTTTAAAAATTATTTATGCTCCAAAGTTTTTGAATTTTTAAATAATAAACATTAAGAATCTAATTCACAAGTGAAATATCCTATTATTAGGATGAGTAAATTTGGTAAAATTAATCAAGGATATATAGAATAAATTCTAAAAAAAGTTTAATTTTTAATAAATATTAAATTTTTTTTAAAAAAATAGTAAATATTAAATCAAATTAAACATTTATTTATACTTATTATAAATAAATATGAAATTATATAAAGGAGAGCATTTATGAAATACCATATAATTGCAACTATTTTTGGCTTGCAGGCCAGATTCTAGCACCAATCAAGACGATAGTGAGTATCCATCTAATAAGCTCTACTAGCATAGAAGAAGACCTAAATATAAAAACAAAGAATTCACTACTTAATCATTTAAGAGATTCAATAGAAACAACTTATGCATATAAAGGAAAATATATAAAAGAAATGGAAAAAGAACCCGAAGATCAGTACGGAATGGCAGCTTTCAAGAGATTGAATTGGGGAGGGGGTACTGAAGGGATATCTGACAATACCGAAAGATCTGCAAGATTTAGAAGACATACCTATACTATTTTAAGTGCCCTGGATATTGATGAATTAAAGGAATTCTCAGATATTATTGTTACAAATAAAAGAGTGCCCTTAGAAGATATATTTAACGCTTTTAGTGATCTTGGAGGCGTTATTGACATAGTAAGTGACCACTTGTATTCCAAAAAAGATAAGCTAAATAAACTAGATATTGCGGACTTAAAGACACTTAAAAATTCTTTTGACAAAATATTATCTACAGTAGAAAGTGTCTCAGTAATGTCAAAACAACTTATATTAGATTATGAAAATAATAAAGATTTTATAAAAACAGATACTAATGAGCTTGAATCTTATTTAATGAAACTTGGCAATCAATTTAAAGAAAAAGCTGACGAAGCAGAAAAGCTACAAGAGTTTATAATGTCAACATATAGCTTTAATGTTTAGCTTTTTTAATTTATTAACAATAATTTAAGCTTATATATTTAAGCTTATATGGAAAAAATATTTTAATTATTTGAGCAACTATTACTGTTGTTATTAATATTATTTTTGGTTTAAAAATTCTTATACTATTTTTACTAGATATATATAATTCCTTCTCATCCTATGTTAGAAAAATTCAATTCAGGAACCCACGAAATAAACCTTTTTAGAATATTATTTAAATGCAAATATAGTAAATGATGATTTTGATTATATTTTGTTAGATACTTCTCCTGGTTCAAATTTTCTTTTAAAGAATGCTTTAAATACTGCAAATTATATTGTAATTCCAGTTCGATCAGAGATGTAGTCAATAGAAAGTTTTAACATTTTAATTAATGTTATTAATGATATTACAAGATATAGAAAGAAAATATACAATATTTCTATTGTAGAAAACCAGTTTATAAAAAATAGAAATATTCTTAAAGAAGTAGAAGGCTTGATTTATAAAAAATACAAAAAATATCAAAGGCAAGATACATTTTTATAATAGTATAAAAATTCTTATAAACAAAAGATTAGAACCGTCTTAAAAAGAAATATATTATAAAGAAATCAAAGAAACTTTGAAAAACATTTTTTTTATAGTTAAAATTTGTGCTGACTATAATATTACTTATAGAGAGGGGTCGTATGGTAGTGGACGGGTAATTTATGTTAAAAATAAAAAATAGGAGTAAAAATGGGAAAAAAGAAAATAAAAAGAAAGCAACTTTATATAAAAGAGCTGAAACCCAAATAGAAGAAGTAGATAGTAATCAAGGCTTTGAGTTAAGAAATTACAATGGATTAAAAGAACATTTAGAATTTAATTTAAAATTAGATATTGATATTAAAATTCAAAGAATGAAAATTATACACGAAATTAAGCAAAAAAATCTTTATAAATATGATGGTTTTTACAGTTTTGAGCAGTTTAATAAGTCTTATGTAATTTCTAAAAGCCAGGCGTATATATATAAATTTATCAGGAAGTTTTCGAGGGGAATATTATCTATTGAAAAAGTTAAAGAAATGGGTCTTTCGGTTGTATATAAAAATATAATAAAAAAACAAATTGTCATATGCATATAGAGAAGATGGAGAAGAAGATTGTGATAGTCCAAAAAAATAAAAAAGTTAGAAGAAGAATCTAAATATAATAAAAAAGAATAATGAAATTTTAGTTAAAGTCAGGGTATGATAGATTTAAGGAATCTTATTCCAAAGATCAAGTATACTGCACATTGTCATTATTATTTAAATAATGAATTAATGTAATAATATTGCAAATATTGGTTGTTACTTATTTTAAATCCTTTTTTACAATTTATTTGTTATTATAAGATTAATCAAAGTGATAATTCCTATTATTAACTAATGAAGTTGTGGTAATTGCTGATCTCTAGATTTAATAAATACTTTTTAATATTTTTTTGTATAAAGTATTATGGCAATTCCAACACATAACTTAAAGGCTATTTGACATTATTAAATATATCTTTACTTCCATGTAGTATGCTTCTCTAATTTTTTTATTCATTTGGTAGCAAATTGTTTTTGCATAAGATCCAAGCTTATTTATATCTGTTTTTAGATTTTAATTGTTTTGATAATCTAGTAAAAGTTGGTATGGTATTTTTGAGGCTATTTGTTTTGCATATAAAAATTGTTCAAACAGATTTTTAATCTTCTTTAAATTTGGAATCATCAGCGCTTTTGGATTTTCTTTTTTGGAATGTAAGCAAAAAATTACGTCTTCAAAAATAACCCCAATGTTGTTAAGGGCGTTATACCCTCAGCATTTGGGATTATGTTGTTAGCATTTCTGAAAAGTTCTTTAATTTATTATTATCAATAGCTAGGGTAATGTTTATTCTAAAGATTTGGATTCTGCATTTGCCCCAAGCCTTTATAAAAAATTGTCTCTCAATTTTTTACAGTTCTTTTTTGACAAATCCTACACACTATTAATTGTTCCATGCTTAAGTCACAAGAAACTTTTGTATATTTGTTTTTCAGCCAATTTTTTTGTAAAACTAACCAATTTCTATAATTTATCCACGTACTAAATATACTGGACATAAATCAAGGCCAAATAACAGAATATTCTCTCATCCAATGCGTCGGCTGAAATTCCAAGGCTATTTCAATTTTCTTTTTTTGATGTAAACAATCTAATTAGTTTACAGTGAGTAATATATAATAATAACTATTATTAGTAGCAATAGTGTCGGCTATACTAAACAGTTTCTTTTATTATATTAAAGTCTTAATTAATGAGCTAAAAGAACCCAATATTGAGGCAATGTATTATAAAGAAGTTCAGGAAGCATTATAAAAATACTAAAAGTATGCTAAACACACTTTTTTGAAAATAAAGTAGGGAATAATGTCTAGGAAAGAGTGAAAGAAAATTATTCTAAATAATGGGAAAAACTGGTGTTAATCAATTTAAAAATTGTTATGATAAAGATGATTAAATAGAGTACGAAAGTTATAAAAATCAAATAAGAAGAATTACTATAAATAAAGTAAATAATAAAATTGAATTAATGGAGATTTTATATAAAATAAGGACTAAAAAACTTTATCAATTTGATGGATACAAAAAATTTGAAGATTTTCTTAAAAAATTTGTCATAGCCAGGAGTCAGGCATTCGTATATTTAAGACTTTATAAGAAAGTATTGTCGGGTGATTTAAAAGTAGAGGAAATTAAGCAATTCGGATTTGTGGAAACATATAAGAGAATTAAGAAATCCAACATAGATAAAAGCGGGGTAAAAGAAAATTCAATAAAGATAGTAAGATTTAAACTAAAAATTGGGAAAGTTCTAATTTTTATGGTAAAAATGTCAAATTTACTAATTGCTTTTTAGATAGGGTTTTTACAGATAAAAAAGATTTATTAAAAGCGTTTACGAAAGAGTATAAAAGTTTGCAGGGCTAGCCAAAAGGAATACCCTTTGAAATTTGTTGTGGATGATTGTTATCGGTGGAATTATTATTCATTTAATGATTTTCTAAATAATTTTAGTGTTCAATTTTTAAAGGCTTTAAGTCTTGTTTGAAAACCCTTAAAAATAATTTTTAGTAAGTCCCGAATTTGAAGCGCTATTTTGTATAATAGAGATGTAAATGCAATCTTAAATTTTGTTCCTATAAGGAATAAAAACTAAGACAGAGATTGCCTGAAGTAAAAGCATTTGTAGATCATACTTTGTTGTATGGCCGTTCTAAAATAATCTACAAAGCTATCATGGAACGAAACAAGAGCTATTTTTATAATTTTTGATTTAGAAATACGAGGTTTGAATATACTTTTTACTATATTTATTAGAGGATTTTTCAGTATAAATAAGGCAATATTTAGACTAAAAAAAATTGCCGATAAAACCCATTTACCCAAATATATAGGATTATAGTTTTTAAATTGTTAATAAATTTAAATGACTAAACTTTTAAAATTTATTAATTGATAATATGATCGTTTTTAGCTTTTCTGCGTCTTTAACTTTTTCTGCAAATTGATTGCAAAATGTATCCACATGAGATTCAAGATTATCGAAATCTGTTTTTATAGAATTTTTATCATTTTGGTAATCTAATAAGAGTTGTTTTGACATTTTTGAGACAATTTCTATTATAGATAATATTTTTTCAAGAGAATTTTTAAGCTTTTCTAGATCTGAAGTGTCTAGTTTGTCTAGAGTATCTTTTTTAGGGTATAAATGATCAGTTACTTCTTCAAGAATATCTCCAAGGTCTGTAAAGAACTCAAAAATTCTGGCTGGATCGTCAAGCCGCCTTGTCACAGCCGAAAATATCTTTAATTCATTAGTATCAATAGCAACATTTAAAATAGTATAAACTTGTTTTCTATATTTTATAGATCTTTCGGTATTGCTGGATAAACGTTCTTTTGGATCCGAGTCCCATCTTATATACTGAAAAACCGTCATTCCATATTTATCCGAAGGTTCTTCCATTTTTATATATTTTTCTTTATGTGCGTTAGCTGTTTCTATTAAGTTGGTTAAATTATTAAGTAGTGTATTTGTTGTTTTTTTATTTAGGTCTTCTTTTTGAGTGGGACTCGCATCTGTTTTAGGGTTTAATGTCCCTTTATTAGGGGTAACTGGATAACAAGCATTTAAAAATAGAAAAACAAATATGTATACAATTATATGATGTTTCATAAATATTCTCCTTGAATATGAGTCATTCTTTCTTTATTATAATTAAATAATTAATTTGATTCAATATATAATAGTATATTAATACTATTATATATTGAATAATTTATTAATATTATTAAATATATGGATGAAACAATTATATTGTCACGCCTGTTCCAAGCGCTATGAAATAAAATAAATTTTTAAAAGCTCAAAATGTTATAAAACATCTGAAATAATTGTAATAAATATAAATATTATTTATAGTAGAGGGTCGTATGATAGTGGAAGGGTAATTTATGTTAAAATTAAAGAATAGGAGTAAAAATGGAAAAAAAGAAAATAGAAAGGAAGTGACTTTATATAAAAGAGTTGAAACCCAAATAGAAAAAGTAAATAGTAATCAAGATTGTGAATTAAAAAATTACAATGAATTAAAAGAACAGTTAGAATTTAATTTAAAATTAGATATTGATAGTAAAATTCAAAGAATGAAAATTCTACACGAAATTGAGCAAAAAAATCTTTATAAAATATGATGGTTTTCCCAGTTTTGAACAGTTTATTAAGTCTTATGTAATTACTAAAAGCTGAGTATATATATATTTATTTAAAAATTTATCAAGAAATTTTAGAGGGGAATATTTCTATTGAAAAAAGTTAAAGAAATGGGTCTTTCGGCTGTATATAAAAATATACTAAAAAACAAATCGTAATATGCATATAAAGAAGATAGAGAAGAAGATTATGATAGTCTAAATATACCTATTAGATTTTTAATAAAAGATAAAGAAGCTCATGATTTTTGTAAAAGAGATGTCAAAAGAGCGTCTTTTATTTTAGAAGGAATTATTAAAGATAAAAAAGAATATCTTGGAGGGTCTTATGATGGAATATGAAAATAAAAAAAAGATAAAAATATAAATTAAGCTATTAATTTATTTTATATAATATATTTTCATTAATTTGAATGATAATATAGATACTTTCCTCTATATTATACTGAATCGGTGTAAGTGTGCCTATAACAGGCTTTTTTGTTTACTAAATTTCAATCTCTAAAATATCATTTTACTTTATTGTGTTAAGCTTATTTTTATAAGTTATTAAGTTTATTTGTTAAAAGAAAATTAAAATGATGAAAAGGAATCTACTAATAGTGATATTAAAATAAATTTGAGGCAAAGTATAAGTTTTGTAAATAGATAAAAATCACATCTCATGGCGTTTATGCAAAAATCAATATTTTTATTTAATTTATAAAAGAAATATTAAATGAAATTTCAATAAAATCTGACAAGCAAAAAGACTATGTTAGTGTTCATATTCTAAATAGAATTAAATATTTAATATTTAATTCTATTTTATTGTTTTATCTTTTATATATAAAAAAATATAGGAGGGGCTTATGATCTCATCTAGAAAGATAAAAGAGTATAGAAGTAAGTATAGGTACAAAGAAGTTAAATTGAGAGCGCAGAGATAAATACTTTTTTAAGTATCAGCAATATTGTTAATATGAGGATAGGCACCTTATTCTGTATATGAAATAATATAATCCATGGAAAATAGAATATATTATTTCAAACGAAGAATGATGATCTATCTTCATTTTAACAGTATTGAAAAGGTTTAAAAATTCGCGGATTTCTGTACTTATTTTAATTTCCTTGTCTTTATATCCAGCTTCATAATTTTTTTAAATTTTTAGATGAAAGCATAAACTCCCACTTTTCCACTCTTTTTGTGGATATAAAAACAAAAATCTTTACGATATTCTTAAGCATTGTGTGAAACTATGCAATTCAAAATATAATAAAACATATAATAAAACTATTAATTCCAATTTTTCATAAATTGGAATTAATAAACTTTGCTATAACTCTTGGAGAGTTTTTATGTATAAAACACTTTTTTTCTATGAAAAGAATTATAGCGCTACAGCAATTTTTGTTATTATGAATAAGATAGCCAAGATAGCTCAAAGTTTTGTTAGAGCAACCGCAGCGAGTTAAAAAAATTGTAAAAAAAGTAAAAAAATTACACATAATAAAACAAAAAATAAAGAAAAGAAAATTATTGCCTTTTCTTTTCAAGATTTTGTTCAGTTTTCATTATTCATCAATAGGAAGTTTTAATTTTTTAGTTGATAAATTTGAATACTTGGCAAATATTAACCTGACAGTGTCATTAAACAACTTTATATTTAATAGTATTTCGTAGGTTTTATCTTCATTAGTTTGTTTATCTTTTATAGTAAGATAAGCAAGTATATAGTTACATTTACTTTTCTTGTAAAAAAGTTAAAAAGAATCTGTTAATGAATTGTCAAAACCCCCAAAATTATATGAATAAATGTAATTAGGTTCCTTTGAAACTTCTTTTAACCGATTCTGGCAAAACCAGTTCTATATCGTTCAAAATCAATATTTAATCCTTCAGAACTTAATTTTAAGTTCTTGACTTGGTATTTTTTTCAAACTCTTTAGTTGATTCAAATGATATTATTTTGGCTATAGGTATTTCTGCCCTAATATTTTATAATTATTGTCGTTAATGATATAGCTAATATAGCTAAACCATAAATAATTTTTGAATCGGATGGGTGAAAAAATATAAGAGTACTTAAGTCCTTCAAGATCTTTAATGAAATTGTTATGTTTATCTTTTATAGCTCTTAAATAGCCAGATTTTGCCCATGTAGCATAACCGCCTGCAAGTAATTCAAATATCTGAAAAAGGGCATTAAAAGCACCAAGTCCTGAAAAGGCTGTTGTAACTAATAAAAAACAGATACCCTTAGAACTATTCTTTTTTTAAAAAGGAAATTATTGGTGATAAAACCATGTACCATACAAGGTTGATGAATGTTTATAAGGGATGGCGGGCCTGGAAGCATAAGTTCTGTGTTTATTTTATAAATTCTCTTAACAAAGAGAGAAAATTTATTATGTTATACCCCTAAAGAAGGGAGATGCGTTTTTAGGCATATTTTACAGGTACAATAAGGTGAGAAATAATCCATTTTACAGAGATTATACTTCTGTTTGTAGTTTTTCTAAGAAAATATTTAAAACTTTTAACAAATCGTATTTTATTGAATTTAGGTTTAAAAAGGGTGGTGTGTTTTTGTATCCCCACACCATAGCATATTTGCTTAGGGATCGGAATCTCTATAATAGGGAGCATAAAAAATTACATGGACGCTTGATGGAGTTAGAAAAAGAAGTATTTAAGTTTTATGGTCGAGATTTAAATCCCGAGGGCGAGGGCATTATAACTAAGTGGATAGATATAAAATCAATCAGAAAAAGTTGAGAAAAGGGGGAATCCCAGCTTGCTTCGCAGTCTACTCCGTAGTCGACTTCGTAAATTTTGAATTTGTAATTTGTAAAACGGCTTTTGTGTTCAATATCGCTCACAACATATGTTTAGAGCAAAGTTTAAGTGTTGGGTAGTTTACATATGAAATGACAAGTAAATCTGTTTCCCAGAGGCTTTTGTCTATGAATTCGGGTGTCGAATATAATAAAGCTGATTGACGATATTAGTTTGCTAAGTAAAAGTAAGCTTGCCGCTTACCATAAATCAGCTTCTCAGGTTAGCAATTTTTCTTTCTGGATTAATAGTACTTAGGGCAAAGACATACACGAGCTAGGAGATTAAGCCAGACAAATGAAATTAGACCTTGATGTAAAAATTTGTTTTCATTGATTACATCAATTTGATTTCCGTGTCACATGATAATATTCCTCGTTTTGAGCAAGTTGCATTTTTGAGTCGTAATATACGTGCACTTGTGCTTGAACTTGAAATTCCAATAATAGTTCTATCTCAAGTTTCAAGAAGCGTTGAGGTTGTAGAATCCCGTTTAACAACTTTGGGAGAATCGGCAGCATTGCAGTGGGATACAGACATTGTAATTTTACATCAATAGAGCGAAAGACGTAAAGATCTGAATACTTTGGAAGGTAATAACACGACTAAAGTAAAAGTGATAGTTGCTAAAAATAGAAACGGTCCTATTGGAATTACAAATTTAGACTTTACTCACAAATTCATGAAATTTTCGGATTGAAATTTAGATTTGTAGATTTTGGAGATATATTGTTATTTGGCCTTGATTTGTGTTACAATGTAATTAGTGGATGTAAATTATGAAATCGGTTTTGACAACAAATATTACTGAAGAACTAATATATAAAGAGTTCCTACGATTAGGTATGAAACAACTGATAGTTCAAGATTTGTCAAAAAGATATTATCACAATGAGCTAACGTATAGAGATTTAGAAAATTTAGAAAAACAATTTGGCATAAAGTTTGACAATCTTGTTACTAAGATTGATAACGTGGAAAAGAATTTACAAAAAGACATATTCAACTTGGAGCAGAATATGACCAAAAATATGTCTATTTTAGAACAGAATATGAAAAAAGAGCTACAAATGCACAGCTAAGTTTTTTTTGAAAAGCTTAAGGTTGGCAATAGAATAATAAGTATTATTGCAGTAGTAGGTGTGCCTCTTGCTATATCCATTCTAATACCTTTTATTATGTCGTTAATTGGCAGCTATTTCAAATAGAAATTACAAAGAATTTTTTACCTTAATTAATAAAAAAGATTTTAGATATAATTCGCTTTTGCAATTTGTTAGTATTTTGATAGATTCCTAGATGTTTTAGGTTTGCGTTAATGTATAATTTTAGATTATGTAAATTTTTGTAAGACCCATTTTCATTAAAAAAATTTGAAATCAAATTTGTAATAGTAGATGTAAGCTCATTGGAGCTGTTTCTATAATAATTTAGATTACTTTGATTGAGCTTTAAAGGCGCAAATGACCTGATGTATTTGAGCTTTTGGTACAGATTTTAATACACAGGGCGTTTTAACTAAAAAGAAGTTTTGTGAATTAGAGTTGTATCTGGTTTCATGCAGTGTTTCTTTTGACTTAGCAATCAAAGAATAAATAATTTTCAGTTGTTTAGTAGTAATGCTAAAATCAAATATATTTATTTCTAATATCTTTAACTCTTTAAAAGACATATGCCGTGATACATTGCTACATTTTAAATGTATGCAAATTGTTTTCTTCCATTTAATAAAAGTTTTCTAATTAATCTATTACTTTCGTTGAAAATCACCTAACTAAGAATATTGCTAACGGCTAAGACAATGGCATTTAAATCAGCCAAAAAAACTTGAGAAGGAAAATATGAATCTAAAAACCAAAGTTAATTCCTAAAGGATAAAATATTGATTTTAAACAATATAAAAACAAATACTGCCAGAAAAAATTCTTTTACCTTTAGTTAATTAGTTAAAATGTTTTGGCTCATTTATAGCCACATTACATTCAAGGCCTTCAGAATTAGGAAATTAAATCTCAATTTTTTATGATTACATTTCCTCAAAATGTTTTTTGTTGATTAAAATTCTTTTTAGAAAATTTAATTTCCACATTTTAAAGACCACGTAAATTTTTTGTAAAAAATTATTTTTGTTTTATCATTACAGTTTGTTTACAGTTTATTATTAATAATAAACTGTAAACAAACTGTAATTTAATTTTACTCTCTTTAAAGTAATTTTACTACATTTTTTATAATTTTTATATATATATATTTAGTTTATAATAAAATTGGTTTTGGATTGTTAAAAACAATTTTAATTTTTATTAAACTTTTAATCTAAAGCATTATATTAAACTAAATATTACAAAGAATTTTCTATCTATAATGTAAGTAAATTTAGTATGAGATAAATTTATTAGTTTTGAATATGTTTTTGGGGGATATCAATAGGAGCTTTTCTATGGAAATAAGATAATGTGGTTTTTAGGTTAAAAATAATATTTAATGATATTTGTCGAAATAGCTTAAATGTTTTTTTCATAGGCTTTAGAGTATAACAAAAATGGAAAATAAATTTATTAAATTTTATTAAAAATAGATTTTTCGATGCTCTGTTGACATAGAAAAATTTGTGGTAGTAGAGGTATTAAGAATTTAACAATAGAAAAAGTGTCAGTAATTAATACTATATAATATGTTGTCTTGGGTGTATTTTTGATTTTGTTGTTTATATAGTCTAGTGTTGAGATAAGAACTATTAATTTATGTTGAACTTTATTGTGGGAATTTATAGTTATTTTTATTTTTTGAGTAATCAATCATTACATCTGCTCCTATTCGTGAATCAAAGTTTATATAAATATAAATAAATTTAATATAAAAGTATTTACTTTTAAATGTTTAGTGACTTTTTTTCTAAAATTTTATTATTAATAAGTGTCGATTTTAATTTCGATTTAGTATATAATATATTATGTTTGGGTAATTAAATGCTCAGAATGAATCAAGTGTAAAAAATAAGGGGCTGTAGCCATTTTTTAAAAGAAAATTATTATAAGCCCTTATCAATTTTGATAAGAAAGTTCTAACTTTATCAGTTATATTAAGAAACATCTTCATAATATTCTTTGATCTTCATAAAACATGTTTGTATAGGATAATCAAGTGTTTAATAAATTTAAATATATAGGCTCCTTATTGTATTTGTTAGTTGTTATTTTTATTTCTTTTTCTAGTGTATAAAGATATTTGTCTAGTTTTTCCATATCAATAATCATTTTATTAAGATATCTACTATTGCTTTGATAGATAAGACTTATTATATGTAGCTTTTATATAGCTTCTGTTATAATAAGTCTCGGCGCCTATTTTGCGTCTCTCTGTATTCTACTTGTTATAATAAGAATTATTAAGGGACAATAGGGCCTATTATTACAATTTATACTTTTAAATTTTTTCCAAAAATTGTTTATAAAGTTATCCAAAATTATTTATAATCAGTAATTATACATCCTTTAAATATATTTTTATTTTGTTAATTTTATTTGAAAATAGTTATTTATGACTTTTATGTAAAAAAGTTTTACCCTTTCGGGCTAAAGCTTGGGTTAAAATCTTATACCATTATCAAATTATTTTGGATAAAAAAATTTTTGTTTGTATAATTTTATTTTGGCTTGTTGTGGCAAGTTGTAAGCTTTTTTAAAAACCGAGACTATATTATAAAGTGTCGGCCTATTTCAAAATAAATCTTTTTCATAGGATAATTCATTTTATAATAAACCAATAGTTCATGATTGTTCTTAGTATAGAATTTGGTTATAATGTTTATTTCTTTTTCTAATTTGTAAAGGTGTTTTTTCAGTATATTTAGCGTAATAGAGATTTGATTAGCTTTTTTAAGATTTTCATTAAAGAATTTAAGTATAATTTTTGAGAATATCTACTAAATATGATATTGATAGCGTGTAGAGTTAAAACAAGGATTATAAATTTTATTGTTTGATTTAAATTATTTTCCATTAATTATATCCACAATGTGTTTTTATGATTAATAAAATAACACAAAATTTTTTGTAAAAGGAAAGATAAATTTATATTTTATAGTAAAGTGGAAAATCTTAGATTTATTATGAATTTTGCAAAAATTCTAACTTTAACCCAAAAAGGTTAAAGTGATCTAACTAAAATATCTATACTAATTCTTTCTCTTATAAACATCTTACGCTTCCGACGAAGAGGACAGTGTAGAACTCGGGGGTCGCGTGAACATTAAAAAAAAAAGACACA
>NZ_CP044536.1 GCF_008931845.1 Borrelia maritima | reverse complement strand
GTATTTGTTTTTATACTAAAAAATTCTTATATATATAAGAATTTTTTAGTATAAAAACAAATACTTACTTTAAAGAATATTATAATTTATTATTTATTTAATTTATTTTACATTGCCTTTTTATAATTTTTATAAACTGCACTTTATATTAAAAATTTGGATTTTGAGCTAAAAACATTCTAAAAGTTTATTTTTATTCATAAAAATGAATGCTCCAAAATCAACCAATCCCTAGTTTATCTTTCAATAAGTTTAATTTATTAGCATCCATGCTAAGCTTATTTAAATCTATAGCATTAACAATTACCATTATCTCTTCATGAGAAAATCTCCTTCCTCTTAAAAAATGATTTTCAAAACTATTAAAAGAAATGGGCACAATTTCTCTTACTATACTTAGCAATGCTTTGGCATATTCACGCATTTCTTTCGGCGAATTTTCTCTAATTTCTTTTGGGCTATTTAAAGCTAATCTCAATTTAATAAAATGAAAAAGATTATTTAAATCAATTTGCCAATACCATTCAGTATATAAACTTAAAGGCAAAACTATTCTTGAGAGTTCTTTTGGAATATTAGAATTAACCATATATTGATAAAGCCCATAAGAATGTTTTTGATGACACTTTATTTTGTCTGATAAACTTTTTTCCAAAGATTTAAATTCTCTTGTAGATTTATTGCTAGAAATTTGATAATTCAAATCTTCTTCTAAAGGGACATAAAATTCATCTCTTGCCAAACTGTAGCATCCAGAAACTTCATTAATCCTTGCAGTTCTGTGCCTCATCCATTGCCTTGCAATAAATATTGGGGCTTTAACATGAAATATAAAAACCACCTGCTCGAATGGACTTGTATGCTCATTTCTTATTAAATAGTCAATAAGTTCTTCATCTTTCCTTTTAACACTCTCCCCTCGATAAGAAATCCTTGCAGACTCAACTATTCTCTTATCATTTCCCATAAAATCAATAAGCTTTAAAAACCCATTATCCAAAATTTTATATTCTTTCTTCAAAAATTGCTACTCCTTAATTAAAAGCAAATTTATTAACTTTTTCTTTCAAAATGCCAATATTCAGAATGCAAATATTATATCACAAGAACAACCTTAATGGGGAGTTAACATTTATCTTAACAAAACAAAAAATAAAAAAGGCAGAAGCTAATTATAATTAGCTTCAAACCTTTTTGCTTTAACCCCTATAGCTATTTATAAATCTGTATTATTAAATAATGAAACTATTTCATAGATAAAGAAATGGTAATTACCTTTGCAAGATCTCTTGCACCTTGAGCTACTTTAACAACATTAGTAATAGCCTTTGTAACATCCTTTTTTGCTGCTGCTTGATCCTTATTTGATGGATTTAAACTATTAACCTTATTGAGAACTTTTTGAGCCTCTTGAACTGTTTCATCTAGAGCCCTTTCAGAAGCCATTAAAGTTTCTTTAACTTGCTCTACTTTAGTGAATTCTTCTTTTGTTAATTCTAATTCCTTATTATTAGGAGATTTGTTTGACATTATTTGCTTCTCTATTAAAAATGTTGCTTCGCCTGCAATAGAAACAGCCTTTTGGGTTTCTTGAACAGCCTTTTTAGACACTTCAACAACCCTATTTGCATCCTCAACAGCTAATCCTCCTGAGAACTTTGCTACAATTGTTGCTTCTTGTGATACAACAACAGTCCCCTTAGCAACGTCTGTAATCAAAGGCATTGAACCCACAAACTTTTTAACTACGCTAGCATCATTAGACTCTACCAATTCAAGAGATGATTCTCTAATCTCCTCTAATTTATTAGAGACATCTTCTGTCACCTTGTTAATGGTGTCTAGAGCTTGATTAACCTGATCTTTTTGATCTAATTTTTTGTCATCTTTTTCATTTGGTTGTTCTAAAACGTTGGATTGAGACTTGAGAATAGTAACATTGTTAGAATCTGCAAACACATTTAAATTTACAAGTCCAAACAATAATCCATTAATTATTAAATTACTAAATATTTTAACCATTGTTAATTCTCCTTATTTAAAATATTTCTATTTATTTTTAATATTTTAAAACATAACTAAATTAGAATCAATACATATTTGTATAAAAACATATAATTAACCTTTTTAACTAAAAACTTAACAAAAAGAATAGCTTTTAATAATGATTAAAAATCTAAAATTTTATATTAAAATGGGGAGAACGGTGTTATTTTATAATAGTTAAATTTATTATTATAAAATAACACATGAAAAATATACTGCAACCATCAGCAAAAACAAAAATAATAGCAAAAATTTTTAAAATTAATTTAAATTCACAAGTACAGCATCAGCATTAATATTAATTTTATTACTAACAAATCATTAATAAATCTAAAAATCCAAATAAAAAATTTCAAGCTTTTTAAAAAAATATTTTAAATATTTAATTTATTCTCTTTTATTTTCAACAAATAAGACAAACGTTGAAAATTAAATAAATTGAAATATATTTATATTAGAAATCAAAAATATTGAGCTTACCTAATAAAACTAATGATTCTAACGATTAAATTTATTTAAAGGATTCCGTTTTGACAAAAAACAAAATTTACAAAATATTAAAATTGCTACAAATGACCTTACTGTTCTCATGCTCTTTTTATTCTAAATCAAACAACACAGAAGCAACAAGTGAATTACAATCAAGCCCCATTGAAATTGGAAAAGTTAAAGTTTTGCAAAAAACAGAGAAGATTCAAAACACCGAGAATATTGTAGACATCCAGAATATTACAAAGATTGAAAACTTACAAAAAGACCAATTCTTAAAAATTGAAAAAGAAAAGGGAATTAAAAATTTTATACAAGAATTAAATGAGAATGAAAAATTAATTAATAAAATAGGAACATATGTAGAAATATTTGCTCAAAAAATTAATGCGGATGTTCAAAAAATAGAACCTATTGATAAATTTGGAATAAACGCAAATAAATTCCCAATAGAAAACGAATTTCATCTTAAATTATTTGCACCAAATAATCTGTTTAGAAGATTGTTTTATTCATCTCTCAATTATGATGAAAATAAAATCAAAAAATTAGTAACGGTGCTTTCACAAATATCAAGCTCGGGGACAACCCATTACGAACTTATTGGCTTAACTTTTTGGACAGGATGGAAAATCCAAGACTCACTTGAACAAGCTGTTAATCTTTTAACCAAAAAAGAGCAAAAACGTATAATGCTTAACTTTAGAACAAAAACAGCAAAAGAAATTCAAGAAAATCTTGAAAAACTAATACAAGAGAGAAATACCTGGATAACAATTGTAGATGATATTATTGGCGAATATAACAACAATACGGGAGGATCCAGAGCTGATGGAAGAATTCTAGGAGAAATAATAAGAGTTGGATACAAACACAAATTAGAGCCATCTAAAAGTGCGCAAATTTTAAACAATATTCAAAAAGCATTAAAAGAATGTTGTGACCACATACACTACTAATTAGTAGTGTATGTAAGTGCTATATGCATGAAAGGAGGGTAAGAATATTGAAAAAAACTTAAAAATAGAAATTTAATTTTTTAATATTAAATAAGAATATGGTTATTTTACAAGCATTGAAGTGGCTATTATTATTATTTTGTATTAAAATCAATAAACGTTATTTTAACCTATAAATATGTATAAGGAGATTATTTTGACAAATAATAAACTAAATAAAATTAAATTTAACATCATTACAATAATATTAACTTTACTTTGTATTTCATGTGCTGTTAACACATTAGATCCGAAAGTAAACAGCTACACCAATACAAAAGAAGACAATGAAAATCTTGAAAATGGATCTCAAGATATCAAGCCTTCAAATCAAAAATCTCAAGAAAAAACTACAACATCTCAAGAAAAAACTACAACATCAAAATTAGAAGCAATCGGCAAAAAGCTGGAAGCTCAAGCAAAGAAAGAAAAAGAAGAGATGGAGAGATTAAACACCAAAGATTATAATTTCACAAATACTCTCGACAATGGAGAACTCCATTTTCTTGAACAAGCAAATTCAGAAACTAAAATGCAAATAAAAAGAATGCTTTACTCATCTTTGGATTACAACACAGACGAAATAAAAAAATTACAAGAAATTTTGGACAAAATTATAGAAAAAAGTAAAGGATGGGAAAAAGACTTAGCTCTAACAGCCCTTTTGCAAACAGCAGGATTTATTCAAGCATACCTGGACGATTATTTAGAAATAATACAAATCAGATTAGACTGTCTAAACCAAAAAGAACTAGAAGATCTAATAATACACGCAGAACATGGCTTAAAGCTAAAAAAAGAATTTGCAACACAATTGAAAGAAACTGTTAAAGAATTAAAAAACAAAGTAACCCTGGACAATAATAATTTCGTGTGGAATATATCTGATTTAATAGATCTCATAAGGGGAAAGTACCTAAAATTTTATTCTATCGTTAGCGACGTTGAATATAAAAAAACAGAATTAAATAAATAAAAACAATAAATCTAAAAAAGGCAATATATTGCACTTGAGATTTTTTTAAAAAAAGAGAAGTTAATTCTTCTCTTTTTTTTTAAACACATTAAGATTATTAATCTTAAATAATAAGATTGCCATTTAACAAATATTATAATATAGTTATATTATTATTTTGTATTAAAATTAATCGATATTGGTTTTAATTTATAAGGAGAGTATTGTGACAAAACCCAAACTAAATATAATTAAGTTTAAGCTTAACACAATTACAACAATATTAACTTTAATTTGCATTTCATGTGCTGTTAACAAAACCGATCCCAAAGTAAATAGACAAACTAATCCAAAAGAAACCACTCAAAATTTTGAAGATGAATCTAGAGATCTAAAAAATTCAAATCAAAAATCTAAAGATCTTAAACCTTTAAATAAAGAATCTAGAGATCTTAACCCCGCAAGTCAAGAATCTAGAGAAGAAACTAAAGTCTCAAAATCAAAAGAAATTCTAAAAAAAATGGAAGATCAAGACGATGAAAAAATAAATACAATTGATAAACAACTTGATTTGAAAGATACTTTTAAAATCGACTCTTATGGGGATAACGAAACTGAACAACTACAAATAAAAAGAATTATTTATTCAGTTTTAAATTATGATACAAAAAAAATAAAAATGTTAAAAGAAATTCTTGAAAAACTTAAAAAAAATCCTGAACACAGGAATATAGCCAAAAGATTAATTTATGACATATCACTAGGGATTCAAATAAACCTAGAAAAGAATTTAAAATTAATAAAAGAAATATTGGACAAGATCCTCCAAGAGGATCAAAAAGATCAAGAAAATTCAGAAGCGTTACTAATGGAATTAGAATCTGACTTAAAGTTAAAAGAAAAATTGGGGAAAACCTTAAACGCAACCCTTGAGGCTTACAGTAAAAATGATAAAAACATTAAAAGTAGTGAAGAAGAACTAGCAAAGCATATGAATGAAAATTACAAAGAATTGGATTCTTTAAGGCCTAGCCACTAATCTAAACAAAAAAAATATGTTGCACTTGAGATTTTTTTAATTTAAAAGAGAAGTTAATTCTTCTCTTTTTTTTTAGGCTCATTTAATTTAAATCCAAATAAATCCTCACAAAAACAATAATGTACTAAAAAGACTTAATAAAAATTCAATCTTTTCAAGATTATCATTATTATTTAATAATAATATTAAATAATAAAATTGTTATTTGACAAATGTTGTAATATAGTTATATTATTATTTTGTATTAAAATTAATAAATATTAGTTTTAATTTATAAGGAGAGTACTTTGACAACATTTGAACTAAAAATAATTAAGATTAACATTATTACAGCGATACTAACTTTCATTTGTATTTCATGTGCACCCGTTAATACAGTTGAGCCCAAAATAAATGATCACACTAATTCACAAGGAGGCTCCGAAAATTCTAAAAATGAATCTGGGGATCTAAAACCTGCTAATCAAGAACATCAAAAAGATGAAAAAGACTCTAAACGACAAAATACAATCTTAAAATTAAAAGAAATTGGCAAGACACTGGAAAATCAAAAAAAGAAAGAAAAAGAAGAACAAGAAAAAATAAAGAAATTAAACACCGAAGATTATAATTTCACAAATGTTCTCGACGATAAAGCACTTTATTTTCTTGAAAAAGCAAATTTAGAAACTAAAATGCAAATAAAAAGAATACTTTACTCATCTTTGGATTACAACACAGACGAAATAAAAAAATTAAAAGAAATTTTCGACCAAATTATAAAAACCAGTCAAGGAAAGGAAAAAGAATTAGCTCTAACATACCTTTTGCAAACAGCAGAATTTATCCAATCGCAACTGGACGAGCATTTAAAAACAATAAAAATGTTATTAGACTATCTAAACCAAAAAGATCTAGAAGATCTAATAATACACATAGAATATGGCTTAAAGCTAAAAGCAGAATTTGCAAAACAATTAAAAGAAACTGTTACAAAATTTAACAACGAAGCACAAAAAAAATTTGAAAAAAATGGCGATTTTATTTGGAATGCATCTGAGGCATTAGAGCACATAAAGGAAAATTATCTAAAATTTTATTCTATCGTTAGCGGCGACGTTGAATATAAAAAAATGGAATTAAATAAACAAAAATAATAAATCTAAACAAAAAATAATATATTACACTTGAGATTTTTTTAATTTAAAAGAGAAGTTAATTCTTCTCTTTTTTTTAGGCTCATTTAATTTAAATCCAAATAAATCCAAACTAAAAACAATAATCTTTTATTTTATTTAATGATAAAAATTAAAGAGACTTACAAGAAAACTTATAAGTTTAAATAAAAAAGAGAACAACACTTTATTCTTTTTTATTTATTTTCATTGATTATTTTCTAATTTGAACTAAATTTTTATTAATTAGTAATTAATTTTAAATTTTAATTAATTTTAATTATTAAAATTTATTAAAAAGGAATCGAGGAATAATATTTTGAAAATTAAATTATTCATACATTTAAAGCTTATTTTAGCCTTGTTTTTATTTTCTTGTACAATTGATGCTAATTTAAATGAAGATTATAAAAACAAAGTAAAAGGAATGCTAAATAAAGCAACAGATGATCAAAAAATAGCAAATAATAACACAAAATCAAATACTGTGCAAAATAAAACAAATGCTAAGAACATGGCACAAGCACAACAGCAGGCACAAGCACAACAGCAGGCACAAGCACAACAGCAGGCACAAGCACAACAGCAGGCACAAGCACAACAGCAGGCACAAGCACAACAGCTGGCACAAGCTCTACAATCACAAGGCTTAGGCTTTAATACAGATTTATCTCTATCAAACAAAAAAAATACAGCAAGGGTAAATACAAATGTAAGAGTCGCACCGACAAGACAAACACAGTATGCACAAAAAGCTGCAATACCACAATTTTCATTCATTAACAGCTCTCTTCGAAGAAAAAGCCAAACAAACTCAAGCGGACCACAAAGTAATAATTCTCATATAAGCTTTACGCAAGCAGCACCTTCTAGGGGCAGCGGATTACAGCCATTAAAAAATAACTTTCTTAGAAGAATTTCTGAAGAACAAAACAAAGCAAAAAACAACGTTGGCTTTAGAGAAAATTACGATCAATTTGGAATGAAAGATTCTGCATTTACTCTGCTGGATGTTATTTCAAATATTTCAGTTTTTGACAGAAGTTACGCACCGCAGCTTAACTCTAACACTCCAGAAGCAGAAAATGAAAGAAATAAATTCTACGCAATGATGGATTTTGATCAATACAAAACCGAACAATTTGGATTAATGATGGAAATCCTTTACAAAGAAAATCAAAATCACGACTTAATAAGAGAATTAATAATATCAGGACTTGGAATACAAATTTCTTTAGAGCTTGCACTAGAAGAACTTGATAAAAAAATTAAAACCCTTGACCAGCAATACTTAAACGCTAAAATTAACAGCTTTACATTCATTGATAAGATAAAAGAGCTTGACTCAAAATTAAATCATATAATAGACAAAAAAACAGAATGGTCAAGATACGTTGACAACATTATTGCAAATGTAAACTATAATTCAAGCCTAAAAGATTCTCAATATCTAGCACAGCACATTCGAAACAAATACTTAGACAACATGCAAAATGCTCGCCAGTCCGTTCTTGATTTATATATTAACATAACAGAATTTAAATAGTTTATTTAAAAAACGAAAATAAACTATTTAACAATGATTTTAAAAAAAGAAGAGAACAGTTCTCTTCTTTTTTTTTATTGTTCAATTTCAAATTTGAACTAAATTTAAATCATTAAGTATTAATTTAAAATAATTAAAATTACTTAAAATTTTTATTAAAGGATTAAATTTTGAATAAGACAAAATTATTAACATTTATAACATTGGAGATAATAATATTGTTCTCTTGTAAGCTAAACTACGAAGATGTTAAAAACAAAGTAGCAAGTTTTACAGAAACAAAACACAATGAATCTAATCAATCAAATTCTCAAAAAAACACAAAAGAACAAGAACATCAAAAATTAGCAAAAGACTTAAAAGTTACTGAGAAAAAAGAAACAAATCTAATTGACAAACTTTTTGAAATCCTGGCAAGAGAAATGACAATAATTAAAAAAGAAAAACTTCAAACAGAAATTTCTAGTCAATTTGGACTAAAAAATAGCATGTTTGAACTAATTAATGTTTACAAAATTGACTCTACAAATGGGGAAAAGCTTAGAGAAAAAATGAACTCAAGCCTAACCGAATCTCAAAAAATGAGAAGACAATTTTACTCATCACTAGGTTACAACACTACTGATATTTTCAATTTAGCAGAGATTGTAAACAAACTTTACAAGAATTCAAAAACCCACGATTCAATAAAAAAAATATCAGGGGGAATACAAATTCAACAAAGATTTGAAGTTGCGCTTGAAGATTTGGCAATTAACATGGAAAAGCTAAAAGCAAATAATTTTAATCAAAAAACTTTAGAAGAAATTTACAATATAATTATTGATTTAATCGAAATAAAAAAAGAATGGCTTAGTACAATAAAAACATTGATTAAAAGTTCAAACGCCACCTTGGAACTACAAAACAATACAGAAAAGCTAACAGAGCACATTGATCAGCTTTACAAAGACAAAATGATTTCTATTTGCTTGAAATCCGAGCAAGCATTAATTTACTTAGACACATTATTTAAAAATAATAATAATTAAAAAATTTTCAAAAAATAAAACCTTGAACCTAAAGAGAGCTCGTGCTCTCTTTTTTTTCGATTTTTTTTGTACAATAACAATTTTGAATTAAAGTTATTAAGTGGGTAATTAAAATTATTAATTAATAATTATTACTTAAAATTTTTATTGAAGGGTAACATTTTGAAAAAAAATAAATTAAATGCAATATTTTTATTGCATATATTAACTATGCTAATTTTGCTTTCTTGCTCGTTAGACATCTCTAAAGATAATGACAACAATAAGGGGAAAAAAGCAAAGACAAAAATAAGCAAAAATGGAAATAACTTATTGGGCGCTAACAAAGGGTCTCAAAACGATAAAGAATCAATAGACAATCTGCTTAACGCTATTAACGTTTTAAAAAATCCACCAAAAATCTTAGCTGGAAACATTAAAAATAAACCAAATTTAGCAGCCTTACAACGACCAAATACTGCCAATCCCAGTATTAATAATGCTAATGCCAGTGCTAATTCCCCTGCTAATGCCGGTGCTAATGCTAATACTAAAAAGCAAATAACAGATCCCGAGGTTAAAGAATTACTACAAAAAATATTAGACAGATCTGAAGATATTAAACAAATAAGTGAAATAGATTCTAACAAGGGCGAACCTAATGACCAATTTGGAATGAAGGCAGAAATATTTAGTAAAATATTTTTCAATGCAAGCGCAACAGCAAATTTTGATGATAACGAATACTTAAACGAAAGAAGAATGCTTTACACATCATTAAACTTCAACGAAGGGGTAATTTTAAATCTTGGAAAAATTTTATCAAAACTAAGCAAAGATTCAAACTACCGAAGCTTAGTTAAAGAAACCCTTATAAACAGAGGATTTAGCATTCAATTAGCAATAGAAGAAATCAGCTTAAAAATATTAGATGTAAAAAACAAACTACAATATCTAAACAAACCCAATTTGAAAACTCTCTACTATGACTTTAACAAACTTATAACATTTAAAGAGAAATGGCTAAAAGACACAGATGACTTTATTAATGAATACAATACTAATCTTGAATTACAAACTGATAATCCAAAATTAAATGACGCATTAAGATTAAAAAATTCAAGAGAACAATTTGCAGATATTCAAAACACAATTTTAACTTTAATAAATACAACTACCAATATTCTTGCCCCAATTCAGTAAGATTGATTTTTCAATTCAAAGAGAAGAAGAGAATCTCTTTTTCTCTTCTTCCTTTTTTTATTTAATTTATATTAATTAAATTTAATTTTCTGGTTTTACACTTGATTAAAACTTAAAATTCAACCCTAATCAAAACGCAAACAACCAAAAAACTTTCTTAATAAAATTCATCAAAAAAGTTTTTTTAAAAAAATTATTAGTGTTGTATTCTAAATTAATTAAAAGTAAATCTTATTACTTTTTCATTGGCTTCATCATAGGCTGTTTATTGGATTTCATCATTGGTTGTTTTTCTCTGTCTGACTTCATCATAGACTTGTCTGTCATTGGAGCTGTAACTTTTAAATCATCACTCATGGTATTTTCCATTTCATCTGAAATTTTTGTAGTTTCACAAGCAACAAATAATATTGCGCTTAAAAATATAGCGTACATTAATTTTGTCATTATTAATTCTCCTTGTTTAGAATCTATTTTATATTAAAATATAATTTTAAAAAAATCAATATTATTTGGTTTTTTATTTCAAATAAAAATATTATTAAATTATTTATAAACTATTGATAAAATCTATATAAAATGATATTGTATGTAAATAAATTTGGATTGAGGAATAATTTAATATTTATATGTACATAATTTTGAGTTTTTTTAAAAAAAATTTAAACAATTTTAATATTACAAGAGATAAATATGAATGCATTTAAAAACAATCTGATTTACAAAAGCAAATATACAAAGCCTTTAAACCCTATTCTTTCTACACAATTTTACATTAGAACTTACGAAATAGATTCAAACGCAACAATTGAAATAAAATCAGAAGCACAATATTTAGAGCAATGCGACAAAATTACACTAACAAAAGGCAAACTAAAATCAATAAGTATCTTGGCTCACAAAAACAATATGGATAAAAAAGGTTTAAAAACTTTGCTTAAATTAAAAAATCATAAAGATTTTATTTATTTTTATGAGAATAATTACATAAAATGTTGTTTAAACTTTGAAGACAAATATAAAAGAGAAATCAATGTAATGCCCTTATTTCATTACCACAGTTTATTAAGTATAAATAAAGCAATCTTAAATAAAAACAAATCCGGTGATTTGGAATTTGGAAGCTCATTTTACATATCAACCAATCACAGTTGGAAGTATTTAAATTTTACCAAATTTCAAAAAAACCTAAATAAGATTAAACTTATCTATTCACCTTACTCTAATAAAAAATATTACATTAAAATGAGTCAAAACATTTATGATACACTTCAAATATTAACCAATGCCACAAGATTAAAAGAATTTATCAAATAATTTTAATAAATAAAAAATAATTTATTAAACACTTCCCACACACGTTTCAAAGAGGCTCTCCGCTGTGAGTCCTCTTTGTATTTAAATAAATAAGAAAATTCATCTTTTAAAATGTGAGCTATACTTTAAAAGTAGCTAAAAACAAGCATAAAAACATTAGCTTACCAAAAGCAACATAGGATAATACTACTTTTAACTACCTCCAAAGAAGTTCTTTTATTGCATTAAAGAACTTCTTTTTGCAAAAATAAGATTGCAAAAAGAAATCGCTTTTTTAAACATTCTCAATTTGGCAAAACTTAAAACAAGCTATTAACAATCATTAATAGTATAATACGTATATATAGGATAAGGAGGAATAAATGGGCAAAAAGGCAATTTTAACACTACTGGGAATTCTGATCTTATCCTGTGATCTATTTCCAAATAGAGAGCAAACAGCTAAAGAATCAAAGCCCCCGGCGCAAAAAATTAAAGAACCAGAAAATCCAGAACAAACAATTAAAGATCCAAAAAAAAATAAAAAACAAAAACCTGCAGCAAAAATAGGACCCGTGGTATCAATTCAAAAAGTAGAAATAAGACAATCAAATCAAGTCCCAACAACCACTCATTATTACTACAAACAAGCCTACCCAATTCAAACATTCAGTCTTGATTTTAGCATCAAAAGAGAAAATGAATTTCAAAAAGCAAAAGATAAAATCTTACCTGCACAAGGAAAAGTAGAATCTTTGAGCATCTTAATAAATAAAAAACTGCTAGACTTTAAAACTTCAAAAAAATTAAACTTTAAAAATCTTCAAGAGATTGAAAATATTGAGAATTTTTTCCAAAATCAAGATCTATTATTTGTTTTAAACCTTAAAACCCAAAACAATAAAAATATTATTAATCTCATGCTCAACCCGCCAAACGATACCAACAAACCTAAAGATTACGCATTACTGGATCTTAAAAAAATAATTAAAAATGGCGTGCGCGAACAATACCTAAATCCTATCTATAGATTTCAAATAAAAAACAATAAAGATTACCATTCAATAGATTACAACAAAGTATCTGTTGGCCAAGAAACCATAGAATTAGACCTGCTACCCCACAATCAAGTCTTTAGATTAAATAAAAATTTCGCCCTAATCTTAGAAATGCTAACTAACTTAAATTATCTAAAATCAGTCATTAAAAATGGATATATCTAAAAAACACAAATATATAAAAAAATAAAATACATTAAGCTTTAAAACAATAACATATTAAATATATTATAATTGATAATTAAGCTTTTATGATGTATAATTAGACCTAAATTGCTTAGGTTAAAGGAATGATTAAATGGTTAAAAAAATAATGTTTATTTCGTTTTTATTATTGATAATGTCTTGCAGCGCAATTGGTCGTGGAATTTTAATAGATTCTGTTCTTGGCAATGTGCATAAAGAATTGCAAAAAGAAAAAAAACAAAATTCACGCTCAAAACCTACAACAAAAGAAAATGAAGATGAAGATCTCGAAACAGAAGAAGAAGAGATTGAAGATGAAGATACTGAGTAAGATAATCAATCATTTCAATATTTTAAACATTTTTGCAAACAGTTTATCAGTTAGTATTTAAAATTTTTAAGCTTACATTTAAATATATTAATATATTCAAAGGAACATCGATTTTCACCCGATGTTCTCCTTTATTAGTAAATCCTGAAAAACTTAAAGTCTGCTGTACACTTAGTACAAAGCAACTCCTTTGCATCGATATATAAAGAGAAGAATGGTGCTGAGATGTTAGAAAAATTAAAACAGCGCCACTGCTTCAGCGCCAAATTAAAGGTAAAACACAAAAAAGCATTAAGTTTTAATTTTTACAAATATAAAGAATAAAAAATTTAAAAAAATAATATAAAATATATGATACCCCCTTAAATCCCCTTAAAAGGGGATTTTTATATTTTAAAACAAAATTAAAATCCAATAAATTGTGGTATAATGTTTCTCAATATTCTTGTTTTATAAGGAGCGTAAGGCTTTGAAAGGCAAGCTTAGAAAATCTCCAAACATCTTGACATTTGCACTGCTGCTAGTTATTAGCTGCAACACAAATATGAACGCAAATGACAAAAACAAAGCCTTAAACGAAGATAAATTAAAAAATATTTCAGAAGTTATTAAGAACAGCTTACAATTTGAATCAGACCTTAGTCTTAAAAAAGAGCATGAAGTAAACAAAAATCAAAATATTGCTCCTATTTTAGAAATTGAAAAAATTGAACCTGAAAAACAAGAGATTGATTTAAAATCTGAAGAAGACAAAGACTTATTACTTCCAGAAGAACTAGAAGAAGCAAATATGATAAAATCAGAAGAAGAAATTGCAAAAATACAAGAGCAATTATTGCTAATTGGAGCTTCTGATGAAATCTCAGAACAAGAATTGGGCACAAATGTACAAAAAAAATCTTTAAATCCAACTACAATAGAATTTAAAATTTCAAGAACCGCCGACGGACAAACAATATTTAATCCAATCGAAAAAGAAAATATTAATAACGACAAAGACGAAATTTTTGATCAAAAAGAAGAAAATAAAGTTTTAGACAAAAATACAAGAAACTACACACAAAATCAATTCGAAAAAAATGACAACTTAATAACAAAAGAATACCTAGAAGAAGTTAGAGAATCTCTAAATAAAGCAATAAATGCAATAAAAAATTTAGAAAAATCTAGAGATCTTGAAAATCTTGAGGTGAAAAATCTACCAAAAGATCAAAAAACTCCCGGAAGCAAAGCAAAAAACTCAACTGAGAACAATCTCAACAATACTAATACCAAGAATATAGAAACAATAAAAAATAAATTACTCGAAGAGCTAAAAAAAAGCGAACTTATTTTTGAAGACACTAAAGATCCCCTTGGAGAAAGAACCATAAAGCAAACAATAGATGCTGCTAAGAAATGGCAAAACAAAGAAAATTCCAGTCAAATAAACTGGGACTTAGGATCAAAGTTTCACCCAAACCAAAAGCTATACAACAAATTGGTAGCTCAAGAGTATAAAGTTTTAGCTGAAAAATTCACCGAAGTAAAAAATGAATACAAAAACACAAAAGAACAACTAGAAGTTGAATCTAAATTAACAACCAACAACATCAGCAAAATAATTGCTGCAACAAAAGAATTTGCAAACCAAGTAATAAATTTGATCTTGTTAGTAGAAAACTCTAATCAATAGATCTTTGGCAAATTTATGCTTAAGCACTTACCAAGCAACAAGCAATTTTGTGTGCTTTAAGCAAAAGGACCTGTTTCCCGGTTGTAGTTGTTGGCAAACCACTACTATTAACATAAGTTAGAGTACCAGAGCTGTGCGTATGATTTTCAAATTTAATTCCATTAATCTTTAAATTGCCTTTAATTTCAATATTATCTACATCAATAATCAATTTATTAGCTTCAAATTTTATATTTTCAATTTGTGTATCAAATTCTTTTACACTTACCTTAAACTGATCAAGCTTAATGCCAATTTTCTTAGGATTAAGAACGCTTAAAATGTAAAAATAATTTTTGTCAAAATGATTATTATCGCTTTCTTGGAAAATATTAAAATTACTTTGAAACAAAACTACTTCATCTTCTTCTGATAAATCAAAATTAAAGTTAGATATATTTCTAGTGCTAATATTTAGGCCTTCGTATTCTTTAATAGTAACAACGCCAGTTTGAGTTTCATAATCAAAACTTTTAACAACGCCTATTCTGCAAATAAAAACATTCTCAAAAAGAAACTGCTTTAAAGCACTAACAGAAGAACCCTTTTAGGCTGCCTTTCTCGACACAAAAATCATTATTTTTCATAATACATCCTTTTTAACCTTAGAATAAAGCTCAAGATTTAAAACACACTCTTTAGTACTGCTTAATCTAGCACTAGTGTTTTTAACCTTGCCCTCAACAATATTCGCATGCCTGTCTTTAAAACTTAGATTGTCTCCAATCCTAATTTTGTGAGTAAACATCACTTGCGCTTGGTACAAACTTAAACTGGAACTCTCAAAACTGCCTGAATCTTGTTGCGGGAAAAACAAAAGCCCATAATCTTCAAGCCTTTTGCACTCACCAGAAACAAATTTACCAAAATTCATAAAAATAAATTTTGAATCAACATCTTGCCCAGAATTGCCAATATCAACAACAACAGAATCAACGTATCCTTGTCGTCTTAGGTGTTATACTAATCCTTTTGGCGAATTGCAAGCAAAGCTTTCCTTGATCTCCTTTGTTTTTTCAAGTTCGTCCATACAAAATATTGCTTTGTCTTTAAACACGTATTTTATTGCATCATAAATAGTGCTGTCTTTGAAATTTTTATACTTAAATTTTCTCTCTAAAAAGGTCGCCCTGGACAAAAGATACAATTCACATTTAAAGCTAAAATTCTCAGCCCCACCAATTTTTTCAACAGGCGCTCCCAAATACCCAGCCATAATAAACTGGTAATCTTGCTGATCTGCAAATTTCTTATAATAAATTTTTACAATATCTGCAGTCTTAAAAAATCAGAAAAATTTAAAGGTACATTAAAAATTTGAAGTTTAGTCTTTTTATCAACTATTAAATTATTCTCAGAATATGTATTTTGAATAAAAATATTTAAATCGGGTACACCATTTTGAGTGACAATAACAACTCTGGGCCTAAGGCCTGCAAGACTACCACCAATGCTGTTCTTAGAATCAACTGCATTGTAAAATTCAATCTTAAAATCGTATTGGAATATTAACATCTTTTTTAAACAAAACTCCCTTTTTTAATTAACAAACTATTTGTTATTCTAATAAATAAACATTAACAGTAAAATTTAATTTTTTACTCTTTATTTGATTTATAAATTACTATCACTGCAACCTCTATCCCTGTGAACAAGATCTTGTGATTTATGTCTAAAATATTTTTTGAACCTACCTTTCGAATAAAAAGTCTTAAATCTCTCTCCAATTCTTCAAAAGATCTCTGCTGATTTAGTTTAAAATTGAAAATTTCAACCTTAATCATTTCATCATTTCTAACAGAATAGGAATGCAAATTAAACACTAAACAAAAAAATAAAATAAAAATTGTAAAAAATTCTCTCACAAATCTTACCAACTTCCCTTAAACTTTAAAATACTTGCTTGCCAAGCTTACTTTTTAACTTTATAGACCACCATTACAGATACGCCATTGAAAGTTAGACTATGTTCAATGTTTAAAATATTCTCAGCTCCTATTTTGTTAATTGCATTTTGTATTAAACTTTCAACAGAAGAGACAGAATGATCTTCACTTAAGTTGCCACCAATTTGCACTTCATTGTATAAAAACTTTACTGCTATTTCTTCATCATCTTTAAGATTGTAAGAATACGCATTTAAACTCAAAATTAAAAAACAAATTAAAATTAATTGCCTCATTAATATCCTCTAAGTAAAAATTATTTTGGCTTGGCAAGCCTTTAAAAAGTAAATCAAAATAATAATAAATAATATTTAAATTAAAAAATTAGTTAAACTTGTGCTTAAAGTTTTTCTTCAAAAGAATCAAAAAACTCATCTTCGCCTTTAATCTCTTGATTAAATTTGTAGTCTTTACTTAAATAATCTAGATCTTCAGTTTCAAGGTAATCTAGATCTTCAGTTTCAAGGTAATCTAGATCTTCAGTTTCAAGGTAATCTAGATCTTCAGTTTCTGGGTAATCTGCATCTTCGCTTTCTAGTTCATCTACATCTTCGCTTTCTGACTCGTATAAAAACTCTCCCTCTGTCCGGTTAAGATTATACTTGTCCAAAATTAGTTTTTTGCTACATTTTTTAACACCTTGTGAGCTTTTTGAATCCTTGGAACTTGAAAACTTTGATCTAACAGGCATTTTAGCTCTATCCCTTGAAGACTTAAAGCTGTTCTGATTAAAATCTATTTTGTTTTTAATATTTTCACTAGATTTTACATTCTTAATCCTAGATTGAAAATAGTTTTCCAGAAAAAGAGCTTTTTTAATGATCCTTTCTGCAATAAGTTTTGTATATTCTGGATTTTCAATCAATTTTTTGTTCTTGTAATTTCTTGCTAAATATTTATACTTTTTAAAGATCTTAAACAGCGGTAATTCTACTTCTTTTTTAAACCTACTCCTAGCAAGTCTATCTTTTATTATTTTCTGTAAACTATTAGAATAAACATTTAACTTATTAAGCTTAGCAAGTACTTCTTGACTTTTAATACTGCCAGCTTTATCTTGAGATTTGGTTAAAACCCCATTGTCAATATCATGCATTAATACATAAGCCAAGTCTATGTCTTTTTTAAAATTCCATTTTTTAAAATCAAATGGTCTTGCCATGCTTGCGTATGTTATCGAAACAATAAATAAAAAAAATATCAAAATAAGCTTAAACTGCCGCATTAATATTCTCCTAATATTTAGATGTTTTTAATTAATATTTTAACCTTTATAAGTCAAAATATTAAATGTTTTGCAAATTTTTAATTGCAAACTAACTTCCACCTCTTCTAAATAAACTGTGTCTTTAAGCTTTAATGAATTAATACTTACTACCTTGTGAAATCCTACTGAGGGGCTGTACATACTGTAGTAAACCCCTAAGTTAAACCTTTGCCTGAATTGCATTTTTATAAAATTGCTATTAAATTCTAAAGCACTGTTCATAAATGGGGTTTCTTTTAGCACTCTTATTAAAGTTTTGTCATAAATAGATGACAAAATACCTTTATTAATTGTTACAATCTCAGGCCTTGGAGTAATGTTAAAGTTTACATATTCACTTTTTGTAGTTGTAAAATCAATTACCGCACGATCCGAGCTTACGCTTAAGAGATTTTCTTCTATTAGGTCATGCTTTACAAAAATAAAAAACAGCTAGGGAATGTACCCAAGTCCTTTAAAATCAAGCCTTGGAAAAAGTAAAACAAAATTAGAAATGCTTGCTAAACTTGAAATTTGATTTACAACATCTTTTATTAACTTAGTAGGTTGCTCTTTAATCACTTAAAACTTCTTTTAATTTGCTAAGGCATTCTAGAATCATTATCAATTCCCCTTGAATTAAACCCACTACCGTTTAGTACATTTCTCATGTGCTCAACCAAAGGCAAGCTTTCAAAAGCTTGCGCTAAAATATTGCCAAGATTTGAAAAAGTATTTCTTAGTGGGTCTAATACATTGTTGGTAAAATCGTAATTTTTAGCCCATTCCAAAAGCTCTAAAATTTTTTCTTAAAGTGGATCTAATCCCGGCTCAGAAGCACTGTTTATTATTTTATTGCTGTTTTAAACTTCAGGCTCACCTTTTAGCTGATTTTTTAAAGAAATTGTTGGCCTTTGAAGACTTGAAACTTTTTCTAAATTATTCTCACCCTTAAGAAAATCACTTACCAGGCTAATTGCTTTTGAATCATTTTTTGCGTAGCCTTCCTTTTTCAATTTCTGTGCAAGCTCTACCATAAAAGAAAAATCATTTAAATTTGAATTTTGTGAACCCTGAAGAACATAAAATTTTCTTAAAAAATTATTTCTCTCAAGCTCTGTTTCAAAAGACCTTTTCCCTTTTAGTAGCTGATTTACACTATCTTTTTGAACATCTTTGCAAATAAAATTTTCAAGACTTAGTTTTGGGATCTTTTGATCTTTTGATCTTTTGAATTTTGAAATTCCTTTAAAGACAATTTAAAATTGTTAAAACTATTTTTTACATTAAAAAAATCAATTAAACCTGATTCTTTAAAAAGATTTCTAAAAGAGCGCAAATCTTCCCAAAGATTCTTAATGTTTCAATTTCCCAAACCTAGTCATTCTTGCAAATCACCTTTAAAGGGGTACTTGTCAAAATCGGAATTTAATTTAAAATCTTTTAATACGCCAATTTTATCATTGCCAGAATTATTAACAAAATTCTACTTAAAAGCATTTTTAATATTTTCAGTTTTAAAATATGAATACTGCTTGCTAGAATTTAAATCTAATTTATTTACTTCTGGTTTGAAAAAAGAGTAAAGATTGTCACTTTGAAGCCTCTCAAGACTTAAAGATAAAAAATCTTTACTACTTTTACACTCAAACCACTAAGACCAATCTGATTGAAAAAATTTTCACTCTTTAGACTTAAAAAATCTTTTTTTAAATTGCTCTTAGTGGCATTTCTGTCAAGCACGCCTTCTAATTTAATTGTAAATTTATCATCATTATTGTTTTCTTCGTACATAAACCCCTTTAAAACATGCCACTAAAGGACAAAAACCGTTCGTAAATTTCCTTGTTAAGCTTTAAATTGGTCACTCGGTTAACCTCTACAAGCTCTTGTAGCTCATTTTTTAACATCTTTGCATGTGGCAAATACCCATTACAACAGGGAAATAATACTTATTAGCTTCTCTTGTCAAATAGTCTACGTATTTTAAACAACTTGTTACAATCTCTTGCCTATTCATTAACACATTCTTGCAAAACAGATTCAAAATCGGTTTCCAGAAAATCTTCTTGATTTAAGCCTAAAGACTTGCTACTTTTAATTAAAAAATCATAAATCCAACGCTCATTAATGTAGTCATATTTAATATAATCGCCGTTTCTATCTTGAAAACTTTCAATGTAAACTAACCCGGGCTGTTTAAAACCCTCTATTGTTTTAAAAAGTGAATACTGGACTGAAAAAGAATTGTGGGAAGAGCATACTTGTAAAGCTCAGAATATCTTCTCTCTCTTTGTTTAAGATCTCGTAAAATTCATCTAAAAACCCTTTTGAGATCATTAATTTGGTTATTTCTTTTAATGTTTGAAGATCATTAAGCTTTCTAATAAGTTCATCTCTTTCAACATCAAATCCCAAAACATTGTCCCATTCGTACATGGGAAATCGGATTGCCCGAAAGACTAACTCCTTCTTTGAAAGCCAAAATGCCGTCATTGCCGGTTTCATTTAAAAGAGAATAAAAATTAATATTAGATTTTCTAAAAGAATCAATAAGAGTATCATCATAAACAGGAGTAGCATTTAAAATCATCCCATAAGGATTAACAGGCTTAACCAAAAAAATCAGCCATTGATTTTTGTAAACCACTTAACTGTTCTTCTGCTATTCTTTTCTTAGAAGAATCAGACTCTTGAGTTTTTTGCATCTCAAGTTTTTTATGCGAATCTTCAAAATTTGTAACACTTAATGCCAAGTATTTACTTGCTAAAACACTGCTTTTGTAGATTAAAACGGATTGTAATAATTAATGTTATTGGCAACTAGTCTGTTTTGCACCAAACTAACGCTTATTGTATCTTTTGGCATTTATCTTCCTTTTTTAAATTTCTTTTTTAAATTTTTATTTTTTTGTTTTTTAAATATTTATTTTTCTTGTTTTAAAACCTGTATATTTGCAAAAAAATCTGATTAAAACTAAAACACATATTGGTGTGCATATTAGAAACTCCAAGTAGCCCATCATTATTTAAATTGCTAATTGAGCAAAGATAATAATTTAAAAGCAAATAAGAACCACTCTCAAGCTCTTTTGTAAACTCAAATCTAAATCTATTCTCATGTAAAAATTCTAAAAAGTGTTCGTACACTTTGCACGCACTCTCATAAGAATCTCTGTAAGCTTTAAGTAAAGAAAAACAAAAAATAAAGCGAAACCCTTAATCTAAACTCGTTAGACTCTTTACAAGAATTCTTGCTCCTTAGATTTCTAGGAGTAAGCCCTTCGAAAGATTCACTTTTTAATACAATTAAATTACTAGTATTTGTAGCAAACTTTTCCAAATACGGGTGGTTGTAAGTGTTTAAGATTTCTATTTCTATTTCTTTAAAATCTAAATATTTTTAAATTTCATAAGTATTTTTATTAAAAACTGTACAGATTCATTTAGTCCTACAATCAGGATTCCCCTTTTCTTTTGCCTTTTAAAAGACTGTATTTTTCAATATTGTTAAGAAAACTTTTAAATTCTTTAACCCTTGCAGGCTTAAAAGATCTTTTTGACTGAAAGCCCATTTGTTTACTAAGTAAATAATTTTTACAAAAAACTCTAAACTGATCCTTTATTTCAAAAAATCCTTTTTGAATAGATTTTCTAAAAGCTGATTTTATTCCTTTGTTTGAAAAAATCTTAGAATAAAACTCTTTGTAAGCATCCTTAGCCAGTTTGAAAGTAATCTCTCTTTCAAGTTCTTCGGATTTGATATTAATACTATTTTCTGCATTAAAAGGAATGTCTTTAAATTTAATTTTTACGCTCAACAAGAACTCCTTAAAACCAGCGTGTTGTAATTTAGACCTTCTTTGTAGATCTTTTGTCCCCTAAGATCGAATAAAAATCATCAAAAGCTTTAATCAAATCTCCATACTCAAATTCAAAATTCTTAAGAGTATACTTTTTTTCAAAAATATTCACACCTTCAACTTCAACTACTTCTTCTGGACTTATTAGTAAAAACATTCCCTTAAAAATAACAGCTTGAGAGCTTTCAAACCTGGTCTCATAAGATGCATTAATTGGATCTTTGATTGTGCTAAATTTACAGAAAAAAAGATCTTGTGAATATGTGTTTATAATATTGATTAAAGATCTATTAATCATCTCTAAAGATTTCATTTAACTACTCCTATTAAAGAGTCTTTTTTTTTTATTTCAACTTTTCTATTAAACTGTCCAAGCATTTGCAAAAATCACCCCCACAACTACTGCTAATGCCAAGATTTGTAGGGAAATATTCTAATGATATCTCTTTAAATTTTTCAGATTTAATGTCATTTAAATTAAAACCTTTTAATCTGTTTCGTTTTTTTTAATTCACAACCAACAAAATAATAAATCAGAACAAACATTGTAGAATCATTTAAACTTTTAATTCTTATTCTCTTAAGAATTAAAATATTCTCAAGTAAATTTAAATATAAAGAAAATTCTTTAATGCTAAGATCTTTAAAATCAAGCATTAAAAGCTCAAGTATTCGCTCATAAACTTCTTTTAAAGCCAAGCTTAGATTCTTGCTCTCTTGAGTTTTTAAATTTGCACTTAAGGCATTATTAGCATCTACTTTGTTTTCATTCATTTTTTAGCTCAATTTTATTCTAAGGATTAAATTTTTTGTTGCCAAAATTGTTCCAATAGAAAAGTCAAGAAAACTTGTTCTAAAATTGCTACTTGAAACTTCTGTGTATAAATTTAATATTGGTTGGTGACCGTCTCGCAAAAGTAGTAGTTTGCTACTTCTAGGATATATTAAAACTTCATCGTCTAATAAATTTGTAGTCTCAAGGCAATATTTGTATCATTGTTAATTGCACTTATAAAATCAAAAAGCATGTCTTTGTATGAATAATTATTATTTGGGAGTCTTTCAAGCAAACGACCTTTGATTTTACTAGTTGTAAGTATTTTAAAAGGCAATGTTCTCTCATCTTCTAAATTAATCTTTCCAAGATCATCATTTATTGATTTTATTCGATCTAATATGTTTGCATGTTTAACTGTTTTGTCTATTTGGTTTGGAAGATTCAAAAATCTGTACATAGTTTCATTGTTAGACTCATCAACAAGAAGAGTTCTTTTATTATCTTTTGAAAGTGTAAGCCCACTCCTTAAATAATGAGCACTCATTAACTTTTATATCTCAATTATTGCTCCTAAGAGCCCTTCTCTCATGTTAATGTTTGTATTTGCCTATACACTAAATTTTCCATCTGGTGTATAGTAAGAGTAAATGCATGCTGAAAAGGCAAATAATTAATTTTTACTATTTGTCTTTGAAACTTTATTGTTGAGACTGTGTTAAAATCATTAACCTTTAATGTAGGAATGTCTGTTAAATTAGAATACCACTTAATAATTCTATCACTTCCAAGAGAAATATTACTGCTCTCTATTTGCTGTGAATCTAAAAAATGATAATATTCTTGAATTGGACATTCTTTAACCAAAACATCCCTTACTGTGTTTACATACTCGTCATTATTTAATACACTCTCATCCATTTTAAATTCTCCTATTTTAAATTGCATCTTTTATTTGCTTGACTAAAAAAAGAACTCTAACACCATAAACATCTCTTCTGTCTTTAAATTCTTCAGCAGGACTTAATGCTAAAGCGTGAATAACCGGTGAATTCTTTAAAGCTTTTTCCAAAAACCCTTAGTTGTTTATTATTAATTTATCTTCTGCTTTAATTGTTTTGTCTTTAGCAATCAAAACACATTCAAAACTACAAGTCATGGGAACAACTGTGCCAGTTCTTGAAAAATCATCAAAGTCAACGCAAACCTCCGTAAAGATCGCTACCTCCGCCTCTTGCTATTTGTAAATGTGGACCATTGACAATAAGTTTGACCCCCATATTTGTAGCAAAAATCTAAAGCCTGATAATTTTCAAACTTATTAGCAGGAGAGCTTTTAAATCCACCTTTTTGAACAAAATAAAGCCCTTCATCTTGAAATTTATGGCTCTCAAACACTGGATAGCTAGTAGCATTAACACTTTGAAGTTTGTCTAAAACAACTTTTTGAGATTGATTTTTCTTTAAACTTTCAAGCTGACTCTCAAGTTCTACTTTTGATGCTTTTAGTTTTTCTATCTCTTTTTGAAAATTAATTGAATCACTCATTAATAAATATCTCCTTTTTAAATTAACTTTTTATTAAAAGCTTAAATTACAAAATTTAAGCTAATACTTTTTTACTACAATAAAATTCATGCTTAATCTCTTCCCATTCATTAAGCATTGCTTTTCTTAAATCATAATGCGTACTAAAAAAACCATTTTCGGCTCTTAAATTATTTTCTTTATTTAATTTTATTCTTTGAAAATTTATTGTTTTGTACGAATTTTCTGCATTCTTATTCTGATAAATGTTAATCTTTGCGACCCTTATTAATATTGCACGGGAACGTAAGTCAATCTCATCAAAGCTGTTAGTTCCAACTATTGCCAAGATTTGAGCTGTTTTTACGTACTTTCTAATAAGCTCTTCAGCTTGACCTTTTACAATCTCTTTAAAAGAAGACCCTTTTGCTAAAAGATTTTCTGTATTATATTCAAAACTTAAATTATCATTTGCAAGCTTATTTATCTCAACAGATTCTCTAAAATCATTGTGAGAAAAATTACCAACTGCATTATTTGCTTTTTTAAGATTTTTATATTCTAAAAACTCCTTAATCAAAGAACTATTTAAAACTTCATTTCTTTCACTGCTAAGCTCTTTTAAATCTTCCTGACTGCTTTTGTCTGAGCTTAAAGCCGTTGCAGCTATTTTTTTCGTAATTACTCATTTTAATTTTAAATAACTAAACTTAATTATTCTTTCAAATTTTCTTTTGCTTTGAGACTTAGATTTTCATTTGCAATTAACTCTAAATATTTAGAATAAACATCAAGAAGTAAATTGTCTTTTTGAAGTCTTTGCTCATAGCTTAAAACTTCAAGCTCATTAAACTTCATATTTAATCTGTAATATCTGCTAAGTTTGAGATTGCAAGCATTGGCAACAGATTCTTGTACGCCTTTTAAATAATCGGAATAATTGCTCTTGTCTCCCTTGCCACTGCTGCCAAGTCCTTTGACCTGTTCGTTAAAACTTCTAGTAAGGGGTTCTTTGGTATCAGCGCCAATTTTTGCTTTAACAAGTTAATGCGTCTTTTAAAAACTCTAAATCATATTTTATTACCTTTAGGCGTGCATTCTCTGATACTGTATAAAAAATTCCATCATTGTTTAGAGCGCTTTTAATCTTGCTAAGCTCTCTGCTAAGCTGATCAGAAACGCTACTTAATGCCTGGAAACTTTTGTCTGGCTATTGAGCTTTAAAAAAGGTAGAAAATATTTTACCCTTACTGTTTACCAAAACATTAATTTCTTCTTTTGCAATCTCTAATGATTCAACAAGTCCTACTAAATGTTCGTCTTTGTAAAACAAAAAATTATAATTTCTTATTCTTTTTTTTATCTCTAAATAAATTTGCTCTAAAAGAGAAATATTAAGAAGCAAACTTTACGTATAAACAGACTCGTGAGATCCTAAAACATAATCATAATTCTCATAAATTATTACTCTGCTTTTATCTATTTTTACAACCTTTGCTTTCTGGCTCTCAACACCTAATTCTTAGGAAACAAAGAAATACTCTATGTAATCAGACTCTCTTTTGTTAATAATTTTTTGAAAATCTAAATATTTAAAACCTGTGGGTAATTCGCTGTTAACCTTTTTACTTAAATCTTCGTCTTCGCCTTTGGGTTTTACTAAAATATAGCCTGCTCCATTAAATCTATAGCTTATCATTGCTTCAAGAAGAGCTTCTTTTAACTCCACCTTTAAGCTTAAAAGAGATTCACTGCATTCTCTCAAGCAAGAAGTTTCAATTAAACTTAAATTAATTCCATTCTTTAGTGCATCTTCTGCTGCACTGTCTATGTAATTCCTAAAAAAATTTGAATACCTGTAAAGATCAACAGGATTAATTTGGGATTTATTGTTTTTTATTTCCATTTTAAATTCATTAATCATCTTTTCAAATATCATTATACATTATTATATCAAAAACAATTTTTTATGCAAATTATTATTATTTAATATCAATTACAAAATGATAATTTTATATAAAATTTTAAATATCAAAATTCATTTAAAATTTTATATAAAATTAATACGTTTGAGAGTATTTATGCTAATATTAACTTAAGAATACTAAGTAAAATTTACAAAATATTCTAATTGTTGTTGCACGCATTGTTAAAAGATAAACATTAATAAAATGACATTAAAAAGAAAATTAATTAATACTTTATCCAATCCCAATAAATATAAAAAGGTAGAGCGCTGTTTCTCTACCTTTTAATATTTAAACGCTTTTAAAAATTTTAAAAACTTCTGAAAATCAAATTAATATAAACTAACTATAAAAAAATAAAATCTGTTTGCATTCTATTCCCTGTTGAGCAATAAAAGATGTAGCTAAAAGAGACGCCTTAATTGCTTTGATTAACGCCTTGTCTGCTTGAAATGTGCATTTAATAACTAAAAGCAACCCGAAAAGAAATTCTCTTTTCTCAAAATTTTTAATGCTACTAATCTCTTGCTCGACTGATTTGATTCCTTCTTCATCTTCATCTAAAAAATTAATCTCTTTTAACCCTACTAATTCAATTTCTTTTACTGTGTGAGAATCAAAATTGACTATTGTCCAATAAAATATTTTTAAAATCTTGTCGACAATGCTAAATGTTATAGGAATATCAAATTCAAAAGGAATTTTGTCAAATTCTAAGAGTAAATGATTATTGAGTTTTTTAGCTAAATTAATCGTAGAAACAAGTCCTAATTTTAATTCTTGGGCCTTTAATTGAGCATCATGCAAATTTTTTGCCTTTAAAATTTGATTTAAGTTAGTCTCTATTATTAAAGAAGACTCAATAACTTGAGTTGATAACTCTTTGGCAAATTCAACATCATTAATATTAAACTTAAAATCTGGAAAATTGCTCTTTAAATTATTATTACCCATACCTAAATATTATCTTGAAAAATGATTTAAAAGTTTTTTTAAAAACAAAAAGACAAGTCCCCAACAGAACCTGTCCTTGTAATAAATATAATATCAAATGTTATTATTTTCACAATTTTTTAAACTTTTCAATTCTTTATTACTATCGCTTTCTGTAAACACTCTTTTAATTACTTTGAAAATCTCTTCATTACATTTTACAGGTTTTTGCACACTCTCATCATCACCCTTTTTGTACTCTTCAGTACCAAATGCATCAGCTACCTTTTGGAAAAATAAACTCAAATACCCGCCAGTGCTATTTTTAATTTTGTGGGTAATGTATTCTTCAAGCCCTAAAGATTGTTGTTCAGTAGGTCTTTGTTTTTTACTTACATCTACTGCTTTAGTTAGAATTTCAGAAACATTGTCAAAAGAATTTAATAACTCTTTTTGTTTGTTAACATCCTTAGAAAGCCAATCAAAAAATTCTCTATAGGATTTCTCGTACTCTGCTTTTAAATCTTCTTCTTTTTTTCCATTAGAATCCATTGCATCTTTTAAAAAGCTTTTTAAAGTCTCTAATTTTTTAGCCTCCTGTTCTGTTAAAGAAATCTCTTTGATAATAGGATCTTTAACTGTATTGCCAACAACAACGATAGAATTACCATCCCCAGAATCAATTTCTGTAAGCGACTTAACACCACCAAATTGTTTACAAGAAAACACTAATAATAGCATTGATAAAATTCTTATCTTTCGCATTAAAACCTCCGCTAAAATAAGTCGTCATTATAGTTCACTTTCTAACATTCCCAATAAATTATAAAAATTTAAAACTACAAATGGGGCTTAAAGGCCTCATTTGTAGTTTTAAAGAAGTTTTCAATGAATTGTTGATTTATAACAATAAACAAGTATATCTCTCTTTGTTTTTTTTCAAATAAAATTTGAACCTTTGTTTGGAGTTTTATAACCTTTAAATATAAACTTAAATTTTAAGTTTATCTAATTTAATTTTTTAATTTAAAAAGATTAAATTAGATAAAAATAAAAATTCTTAATACAAACATTAATTAAATTGCCAAATAAACAAAAATAACAAAACTTTAAGACGTTAAACAAAAGCATAAAATGTTTTTAAAAAATATATTGCAATATAATTTCCTATTAATTCTTGCAATTAAATATAACTAGAGAGGTGAATAAAACATGTTATCGCAAAAATTACTAATTTTAATACTGGGCATTATGGTTGCAATCTCGTGCACAATTTCTAAAGCAAAAGATGACCTTGTCTTTGGGGTTGGAATTGGAGATGAGCCAACATCGCTTGATCCACAATTTTGTAGTGACAGATTGGGTAGTTTAATTATAAATGAACTATTTATTGGACTTTTAAGAGGAGATCCCAAAACTGGTGGATACAGGCCGGGACTTGCAAAAAATTGGGACATTTCCTTTGACAACACTTGCTATACATTCTATTTAAGAGACGATATTTATTGGAGTGATGGCGTTAAAATAACAGCAGAAACTGTTAGAAGCTCATACATAATGGCCTTAGAAAATGAGTTAGACATCCCAAATATTAACCTATTAACATCAAAAATAAAAAATGCAAAAGAATTTCGAACAACAAAAGAAAATGCAGATGAAGTTGGGATAAGGGTAATTAATGAAAAAACTTTAGAAATAACTCTTTCTCACCCAACAACATATTTTCTTGATATGCTTACAAACCCAATATTTATACCCATTCCTACTCACATTGTTAAAAAATTTGGAAATAAATGGACAAGTCCTGAGAACATAGTTACAAGTGGACCTTTTAAACTAAAAAGAAGAATTTTAAACGAAGAAATATCTCTTGAAAAGAATAAAAAGTTTTACGATGCTAAAAGCGTTGCTATTAATGAGATTACATTTGTTACTATAAACGACACACGCAGAATTTACAGCATGTATGAACACAATGAAATAGATGCTATTTTTAACAATATACCATTAAGCCTTATTAATGAACTTATCTTAAGAGAAGACTTTTATTCAGCTGACATTAACCAAATTGGTTTTTTTGCATTAAACACAAGTGTTAAGCCACTTGACAATGTAAAAGTTAGAGAAGCGCTGGCTCTTGCAGTTGACAGAGAAACTCTAGTCTACAGAGTGCTTGATAATAACTTTAAAGCGACAAGAAAAATTAGCCCCAACATTAAAGATTACAATTATGGAAAAAAATTAAAATTATACAACCCACGAAAAGCAGAAAAACTTTTAGCTGAAGCTGGATATCCGGATGGGAAAAAATTTCCAACTCTTACAATAAAATACAATAAAAGCGACCTTGAAAAAGAAGTTGCCAGTTTCATTCAAAGCCACTGGAAAAAAGTCTTAAATATTAATGTAGAAATTGAGCCTGAAACATGGAATACCCATATGTCAAACGTTATAAAAGGACAATATGAGATCTCAATAAGGTCCTGGCAAGGAGATTATTTAGATCCCATGGCATTCTTTAATATATTTGAAACTAAAAACTCGCATTTTTCATCTTACGGATATTCAAATCCTGAACTTGACGAGCTGATTAATAAATCTGATCTTGAAGCGGATGAAAAAAATAGATTAGAACTATTAAAAAAGATCGAAGAAATAATTATTGAAACCGATTACCCAATAATTCCTATATACAATGTTTCGGGGAACTATCTTTTCAAAAATGACAGATGGACGGGGTGGAGCACAAACAATTCAGAAAGATTTGCCCTATCAGAAATAAAGCCTTTAGAAGAATAAATGATTTTTATAAATAGAGTCTAAAATTACGGGCTCTATTTATAAAAAATTTTTTAAATATGTAAATTAATAAATGTTTAATTTTTAATACTTATTTTTGCATTAATGCTAAAGAACTCTCTTTTAAATAGGTTAAATCTTTTAAAACCTTATTAAAGTCAATGCTATTACTAAGAATGTAACTACATATTTCTCTTAATTTTTCATCTATATCTGAATATTTTTGATTTAAAAGTCTCAGTTCTGGTTGTGGATCAAGAACAGTATAATTCCCGCTACTTAGCGTGCTAAGCTTACTTAAACTATTACTACTTTTTTCCATTAGCCCGTGCTGAACTTTTAAAATCTCTAATATTTTATTTAAAAGATTAATTTTTTGTTCACTAAATTCACTAAAGAAATTGCTAACTTTAATCTCACTATAATTAGAAATTCTAGAGCTTATTCTATCAGTAAGACTTTTAAATTTTCTTTGAATCTTTAAAATAGCACTCTCTCTCTCGGCTAAAGAAAACTTAGAAAAGTTTAAATTGTATTTATTAGGATCACCTTTATTCATAATAGAAAAATTGTTTAAATAACAAGCTTAGTACTACTACTAATATATAAATATATATCTTCATATATATTCTCCTAATCAAAATTCAATTTATTTCAAAAACACAAAATTATTTCAAAAGCTAAAAATTATTTTAAAAATATAAAACATTTTAAATAACCAATAAACACAAATCTTTCATATAAATCTACTAATAGATTTAAATCATAAATTTATTACTTAATAATAAAATTGCTTTAAAATTTTAATAAGTTTAATTCTCTTTATTTGATTTAATTTTCTCTCTATTTTTACGATATCGTTCTCTAGCTCTTAATTTAAGTTTCTCTCTGTTTTTTTGATAATATTCTCTGTTATAATTAGAAACTCTCTGTTTATTATTAGATAATGTATTATTATTGCTTGATTTAACAGAACTACATCCAAAAAGAAATATTAAAAAAAAATGGAAAAAGGCTATTCTCATATTTCTCTCCCCTGAAATACACCTGAATAGATAATAAAATATCTAATGTCTTTTTAAATGGTCAAAATTTTTAAATAATACAATTTTAAAATAAACTTATTTTAAAATCTCTTAAATTAAATAATTAAACCGATAAAGGTTCAACAAACCTAGTAAACTCCTCTACTAACTTATAAAAATCATCTTCTGTGTAATTAAATTGTTTTAGCTTGGATTCAAAAGTGCTTTTTAGGGCCTTTAAATCGGGATTTTTATTTTTTGATTCTTCTTTTGATTCTTCTTTTGATTCTTCTTTTGATTCTTCTTTTGATTCTTCTTTTGATTCTTCTTTTGATTCTTCTTTTGATTCTTCTTTTGATTCTTTTAATTTTACATACTCAAGACCAATCATAAATAATTGTAAAATAACATCTCTTTTAGAATCACCAACTTGCTCAAAATATTGATCAACTTTGGCTATTTTCTTAGAATCACCATTAAAGTGACCTTTGACAGCATTTAAAGCTTTTTGCCTTTGCGCATCTGAAAAATCTAATTGTTTTCTTTCTTTGCCCTCTGAAGAAGCATTACAGCCAAACAAAAAGATTATAGCCGAAAACAAATAAATAAATAAAAATTTACTTCTCATATAACGCCTTTAAAAAAATAATTTATTTAAAATAAAAATTAATAAGCATTTAATTATAAATCACATCAATGACATTTCAAAAAAATTTAAACTTAAAAAATTTTTAAAAACTTTTAAAAGATTTAATATTCCTCTTATTTTTTTTAAAAAAAATTGTTTTTTTAAAAAATTATTTTAATTGTTTTAAATTAAATTCTTTTTGAAAGAGCTCATAAAGAGAGTAAATTTTAAAATAAATATTATGTGTAAACTTAAACTGCTAACTAAAAACTTAGATAAAATCATAAATATTTAAAGTTGCCGAAATGAAATAATTTTTCTTTATAATTTAGCGTCAAAAGAAGATAAGAATTTGCAAGAGAATCAAGTGCATCATCTTTTGTTTTGCCGTCTCCTTTGTAGTTGTAAATATCAGATACTACATTTATTACTTATTATTTTTAAAAATTCTATTTTGCGGCTTTCAAACAAAGGAATAAGAGTACATATTCTTTTAAATTTATTGCTCAAGGGTTTTATTGGTGCAACTTTAAAATAGTTAATGCTTTTGCTTCTTAAAAAAAGAATTGTTTTAGTTAAAATTCCATCCCCTTTGATGCTATCTCTCTCCTCAATGTAAACAGTATTTACATTGAAATTTTCTATTAAAACTTGAATAGAGGCAAGCATTAAACTATCGCTTACTGGTTTTTGATCTTGATAAATATATGCATAAAATTTCTCAAAAGTGCGCTCTAAAACACAAACAGCTGTATTGTCTTCACATACTGAGAATGCAGGATCAATGTATATATTGGGCTTTTAAATTCATAATCTTAATTGAAAATTATTTCATTAAATAGTGTAGATTCATTTAAAATCTACTCTCCGTAAAGCACACGAGCCTTATAAGCAGGAAAATGTTTGTAAAGTTTCTCTTGAGTTTGAATAAAATCTGCTGAATTTAAAGGGTTGTCGTACGTTGTAAAATTATATGTTTTAAAAACATCTGTATTTTCAATATAGTCTGTTTTAAAATAGTGCGCTGAACTTTCCGGATTTGTATCAAAAATAATAATCTCTTTACCCTTTCTAAGCCTTTTTATTGCCTCAAGCAAAGTTTCTCTGTGAATTACTGTTGCTTTATTTACATAAATTATTGCACTATTGCCCCCACGAATCTTAGAAAAAGAATCTCTGTTTTTACCCCCATAAATATTAAGCTTAAGACCTGCTATTTTACAAAAAGACTGCCCACTTTTCTTTTTCTGATAATCAATCCTAACAAACCGCAAATTTTCTCTATTTGCTTTATGGTATTTGTCATTAACAAGCCAATAGAATTGCCTATAATAAAATTATTAGTATCTTGCTCATAAAAAGATTTGTTTTCAATAAGCTTTTTAATAAGCAGATATGAGGCTAAAAACGTCTTACCACTTGCAATCCCGCCCTAAATATTACTTTTAAATAATTGTGACTTTCTATGTCAAAAAGCACTTTTTTTTGCTTAGCAGTTAAATATTTGTTTTCAAAATCTTTAAAACAAATGTTGGTTGGTTTAATATAATCCAAAATGTTAATATTAAACTTATTTTTAAACTTTTTCTGAAGATTGAGAAATGTTAAGGATCTCAAGAATTTCAAATTTTACTCCAATTTTAAATTCTTACTACTTAAAACAAATTTAAGCTTAACAAGAGCATCAAAATCCTCTCTCATGCAAATATTAATAAGCTTTTTTTGAAGATCTTCTCTCTCCTTAATCTTAGCAGCAAGCTCTATTTCAAGGCTTTCTTGCCCATTAAGACCTCTTTTTTTATTTGGCGTGTGTCAAGCTCGCTTTGAAGCTTGCTAATTTTTAAATCTAAGATTAATGCATCTTTTTTAATTGATTTCAAACTTAAATTTTTATATCTGTGATGAGAATTAATAAAAGAACAAACTATCTCGTAAAATAGTCTTTCGGTCTCGTTTTTAGTATTTTCCAGCTCACAAGCCTTTTTTGTAGCAAGTAGTACCAAATTGTCAAAATTATCCTCATTAAAAGATACTCCAGAAACATTTTCTACTGCTAAATCACTAGAAAAAGAGTCTCTTTTACAAACAGAATCATTGGACTTAAAATATTTGTTTCGGACTTTTGCTACAAAAGATTCGCCAACACCTAAAACTTGAAATATCTAAATCTTTTAACCCTTTTTTAAATAAAAAAATATATTCTTCTTTTCTATTTTTAAATATCATTATTTTATTTTAATTAAGTTTTTTTAAAAACCCTAGAAAAATTAAATGTTTTTCATTTGAATAATTAATTTAACGAGATATACTTTTTAAATAGAATAAAATCAATTAAAATAGATGGCAAAGAAAAAATAAGTTTAGAAAATGTATTTTATTAACATCTTTAACATTATCCTGCAATATGCAGACAAGGTATTTACTCAAGAACAAAAAATAAAAATTAAAGAAATCGTTGTTAACAAGCAAAACGAAAAAATAAAACGCGCAATCAAAATTGCTGAAAACAAAACACCTAATGGGGGTTTGCTAGAAATAGTAATCAAAGAAAAAAATAAAAATAGTCTCTGGAGCACAAAAAAAGGACAAAGCTTAGAAGGCTTGTCCTGCTCCTTAATTTTTTAAAATTAATGTCAAAATAGTCAAAATACTCAAAAGAGAAGCCAATAAATTGCGGGAGCAGGCTTCTCTTTTATTTTTAAGACCTAAATATTTAGATCTTTGATTCAATTTATAAAATAACCAACTTGTAATAAGCGCCCTGGTCATTATAAATAAATCATAAAACCAAAAAACGCTAGGTACAACTAGAATACAAAAGATTCTTGCAATTCCAGACAATATTATTGCTATATTTGAATAAAACAAATTTATGAGTCTTAAAATAAGTCTTAAAAAATCAAAATATTAAGCCTCCAATTTAATTTAATTCAATCCAATTCAACAGTTTTAAAACTTAGTGCAAATCTCAAAAATTTTGTTAATTTTATTGATTAATCTATTTTATTTTATTTCTATTAAAATGAACTAAAATTTAGGTTTAAAATATCCATCGTAAAGGAGGTAATAAAGTTGAAAAAAACGAATTTAACAATTACAGCTTTATTTGTTTCTCTATTAAGGGCATGTAATTTTCAATTCATGAAAAAAATAGATTCAGCCCTTGAATCATCTTCTAATAATTTAAAAACCAAAATTTTGCAAATAAAAAAAGAAGCTGCCGAAAAGGATGTAAATTTTGAAGCTTTTACAGACAGTAAAACAGGTTCTAAAGTGACAAATGGTGGACAGACTTTAAGAAAAGCAAAAGTACAAGCTATTGACGAAACAGAAAAGTTTCTTAAGAAAATAGAAGAAGGGGCTTTAAAACTTAAAGAACATGGAAACAGTGAACAATTCTTCGCTATGTTTGACTTAATGCTTGAAGTTGTAGAATCACTAGAAGCAATTGGAATAACAGATGTAAAAGGACATGTTTTAGAAGAAGCTGAAAGCAATCCTATAAACACAGCTGAAAGATTGATTAAGGCTAAGGTGAAAATAGAAAATCAGCTAGAAGCAATTAAAGCAAAACAAAATATTGATGGAGAAAAGAAAAATAGTAAAAGTAAGAAAAAGAAATAAATCTTAAAATATTGTAATTAGAATTAGCTAAAAATAAAATTTTAGCTTGTCCTAGTATTTGCAATTTAATGTTTATTTTAATTTAATACTTTTATTAAAATTCAAAAAGGATATTATATGAATAAAGATAAAATAATTTTTAAAAATTTACTTACACTAGCTCTACTTGTTAACCTGCTCATGTCATGTGGACTAACAGGAGAAATGAAAGTTAAATTAGAATCATCAGTTAAAAACGTTAAAGATGAAATAGATCAAATCAGAAAAGATGCTGCTTTAAAAGGCGTAAATTTTGGAGCTTTTACAGATACAAAAACAGGTGTTGGGGTATCAGGAAAGCCTGATGTCATAAGAAATGCAAAGCTGCGAGCTATTGCGGTAGCAGAAACATTCATACAAGCAATAAAAGAGGAAGCCACTAAAATTAAAGAGAGTGGAAGTAGCTGGCAGTTCTCAGCAATGTTTGACTTAATGCTTAAAGTCTCAAAAGCGCTAGAAGATGTTGGAATACAACACTTGCAAAAAACACTCCTAGAGGAGGCTGAAAACAGTCCTGCAAACACAGGTGGAGGAATACTTGAGATTGCAAAAAAAATGGAAGAAAAATTATACAGAGTTAAATTAAAACAACAACAAGACCAATCAGCCGGCAAAAGTGCTAAAAAATAAATAATTTTCGGTACTTGGCTTAGCTAACAATGGGCCAAACAACCTAAAACTAGTTTTAGGTTGTTTGGCCTTAATCTTAATGATTTTAATACATTCAAATTTTACACTAATTAACTTACAATAAAACATATTAAAAAATATCAAAAATTGAGAAGTAAAAACTATAAAAATAATATAAACTTTTTAAACCTTAAAAATTGACATACGTCTAACTCTACAGTAAATAATCAAGAAATAAAAAAATTAAAGTAACTAAAAGATTAATTCATTTCTGGAATCTAATAAAAAATAATGAGAAAAAACTATTTAGAAATAACATTAACAATATCAAACAAAATAATTAAATATTCTTTTTGATATTATTTCAAATTTCCTTCCTTTAGACTTTAAATCAAGACTATCATAAAGCACCTTATTGTTATCCATTGCAATAAAATGAACAAAGGACTGATCTTTTAGCTTGATCTCTATTATTTCAAACTCTTTGCCAGCTGCAGGCAAATAAAATAGGCTCTCATATCTAACCTTAGAAAATATTTTTATAAAAGCTAAGAATTTTACATGGATTTAAAATATAACAATCATTTCTAATGTACCCTAATTCTAAAAACCTTTGATAATTTAAATTAACGTCTTTTACCTTAAAATCAAAACCTGTTAAAACAAATATCCAATAGTGTAGAGATAAAAAATAACACCCAGACTTTTGAATATCTTTAAACAGCTCTTGATTGCTTTGCAATATTTTTTCAATAAACATTTTTTAATTCTCCTAAAATCTTAAATTGTAAAAATGTTTTTCATTTAAATCAAACTTCTTAAAACTTATTAATCAGAGCCGCTAAAATATGTATTTTACACCTTAAGTATTGCTATATTTAAATCATTAAATGTGTCTTCTTCATTTTTATTTACAAGAAGCACACATTTGAGATCTCTTATTAAGAGATGCTATTAAAATCTCCAAAACATTAAAAATCTAATATTTTGTTTTTAAATTTTAATAGTCCTCAAATCAATAATAAATCTCGATTTAAAATCTAAAGCTTAATAAGAAAATATTTAGTTTAAAACCAATTTTTAATATTACTAAAACCAAACCACTCAACCCCATTGTTTTTAATGGCAAAAGTTTTAATTAAAAACTTGCAGCATTCTTTTCTTTTGACCTTATTAAGCCTTTTCATCTCAACCCTTAATATAAGTTTTTTACTAATATTATAGTATAAAAAAATTTGTGCTTTGTAAATACTTTTCTAAATTTTTTTACAATTGATCTTAAAAAATAAAAAATTCAATTAAAAGTTAAAGGGTTTATTGAGATTTCTATTGCAAGAAATGCCAATAAACCCTTTAAGGTAACAGGTCCTTATATTAAGAGCGACACATTGCGTGTCAGTCTGTACCTATAAAGTATACACTAACTTTTCAAGTTTTGCAAATAAAAATAAATATTTCATTTTCGTTTATTCCTTGAAGTTTCAAATTCACTGATTATTTTTAATAAAAAATCTTTTTCCTCAAAAAAAATTTTTTCCAAAAGAAAGCTTGTAAGCTTAGCATTTTTTTTATAAAAAGAATAAGACTCTTCCTTTTTAAGCTGAAATCTTAGTGGTTTTATTGGATTTTGGTTAGATTTTTTTAAACTCGGGCTCTCTTTTGTTTTAAGTAGACAAATTGTATCATTAATCCCATTTTTAACCACATACTTTTCTTCAATTAAACCTTCTTCTATTGCTGTTGCAATCTTGAGATACTTATATGTTTGAGTTCTAGCAAGCCTATAGTCTTTTGCAAAATCATCAAAACTGGAATAGTTATCCAGCCTATAATATTCCTTGTCTTTAATTTCTTTTAGAACTTTCATTGCTTCTAGTTTGCAATAAATTTCTTTTTGAAAATTGATGTTTAATTTTTCTTTAAGCTTATTATAATGAATAAGAGCTTGTTCTTCTCCTACAGCACTCTCAGATAAATTCCTTTTATTTATCTTTATTTCCACGTGTTCCTCCTTTACAATTGAGTACACTTAGTGTACGTACCTGCTTTATTTAAAAACGCAGTAAGTGTATTTTGGTACTCTATTATGTAATCCTTCGTCAAATCAAATCTATCGTTTTTTGCTATTCTTTTATTCAAATCTTCTCTCTCAGATATTGTCCCCAAGAAATTATTATTTTTCTCTAAAACCTTTAAAAGTTCTTTATGAGTATTGTTTTTTTTAAATTTAGTATTTATTAAATAAACTGGTAAATTTAATAATAGCTTATCCATAAAAAAACTAAACAAATCTAAACTCTCAACAGCCCATTTCTCTGCTGTTATTGGTATTATTATATAATTGCTACATACAAGAGCATTTGTTAAAGTAAAATCCAAGCTGGGATTTGTATCAAGTATTATATAGTCATAATTATTGCTAAGCAACTTTAGTTGTTCTTTTAATTTAAATTCTTTGTAAGGAATAGATTCTGAATTAAATTTATGCAGCGTTAAATAACTTGGAATTAAATCTAAATTTTCGTTAATTGTTATTAATGCATTATCTATGTGTAAATTCGATATTAATACCTCGTATATATTTTTATTTATTAGGTTTACATTATTGTCTTTAATTTTATTAAAAAAATAGCTTGTTGTTGAGGCTTGAGTGTCAATATCTATTAAAAGAACTTTACATTTGATTGACAGCAATGTTGCAAAAATTAAACTTGTTGTACTCTTACCAACACCGCCTTTTATACTTGCAATTGTTATTACTTTTGTCTCTTTTTTATCCATTCAGGAATAATTCCCCCTTTCGATAATTCTTTGTTGTAAAAATTATAGAGTCCAGTTTCTAATTCTAAAATAATATTTAAAAGCGTGTTGTAATAGGGACTGTTAATCCTATCCCTTTTAAGTAGAATATGAAGACCATTCAAATAACAAAAAACAGAGCCTTTCTTAAATCTAAATTCAATGTACTCGCACTTTCTCAGAGTATAAGTTTCTTTTTTATTGAAGTTCTTTACAATAAAAGCTTTGTCAAGCTTTCTTATTCCATAGTGAATTCCCATGAATTCATCATCTTCTCTTAAAGAGAATAAATGAAACATGCTTATGTCTTCTATGTTGAAAATTCCTCTTAAGGAAATGAAAAATTTTGTAGGTTCGTTTTTACTTATTCCAAATGTATAAAAGTCATTAAAGATTTTAGTGTGGTATATTTTTCTGCCCTTAGCCTCCTCAATTTTAGAAAAGACATTGGTCTTTTTCTCTTTTTTGAATTTAGGTTTATTATCTATGTCTAATTTTAATTCTTTTTGTTTTTGCTTTAATCGTTCAAGTAAAGCCGTCATTGTTTTCCTTTTTCCTTAATAGCAAAGCTAACCTGTACATTTTTTTAGCTCACTATTTTAATCAAATTATTATAGTAAGAATTGTCAAATACCTTACTATATCTAAGATTAGGCTCATTCTCGATAAATTTTTTTAAAGCGGGAATGAGTTTATCTTCTTCTATTTTATGCCTTAACTGTTCTAATAATATACTAAAAATGTTGTTTTTTATACTTTTTAGTCTTAGTATTTTGTCTTGGATCTTAAAGATTTCCTTTTTTGCTCTTTTAACCAACTTATTTAAATCTGGATATTTTTTATATTCTATTATGAAGTGTGGTTTTGTTTTGTAAATTTCATATGTTTTGTTAAAAAACCTTTCAAGATCTTCTTTTTTGTATTGCTCATTTTCTAACTCTTTTATTTTTTCTTTAAGAATTTTCCTTAAAATTTCTTTTTTATTTTTTTTATTTGTTTCCTTTATTTTATTTATTAACTTTTTGTAGCCATTTTTTTTAAAAAATTTACACAGATATCCCGGATTATTTATATTTTCTTTTATTGCATTTGATACATGCTTTTCAATGTTCTCAGGATCTATTTCCTTAAGGTCGTTTTCAATATGTTTTAAGTTTCTTAAGTGGTGTATTTTAATACTATGTGTTGTTTCTAAATTCATTATTAAAGACGGAATTTCTGTTTTAAAATTACATTTGCTCAAATATTTTTTTAATATTTCATTATTTATTGTTTTTTTAGAATTTTTGTGTATGTTTCTATATTCTTTATATTTATATATATTATTAGTATTATTAATACACTCCCATTTAACACTCCCATTTGTTTTATTAAATTTTTTTATTCTTTGTATAAATTCATTAATCTTATTAGTTATTTTTTCTTTGAAGTATGTATTAATTATCAAATAGCATTTTTCTTTTTCATATTTAAGTTTATAGTAAGTTTCGCTTCCAGAATTTTTTCCCAAATGTTTACAGTAATTTAGTGTGACTTTAAATTTTTTCTCTAGTATGTATAAATAGTTTTGTAGTGTTTTTAGTTTTATTGGTTTTTGTTTATTTCTTTCAAGGTTTTTATTTAGAAAATAAAGTATGTGTTTTTGTGTATATTTTTTTAAGTTTAAGTTTATAAAGTTGAGAGTCGAGATTAATACAATTAAGTTATGCTGAAAGTTCTTTGTAGTTTTTTTTATCTTTTTTGTAGTGTTTAGCGGATTTTGTTTTATTGTTTTCAATTTTATACTCCTAATATAAGTAATTTCTTTGATTCTAATTTAATTAATAGTACAGTTTCTTAAAAAAGTAAAGTATTTTCATATAAAAAAGAGAAAAAAAAGTATATTGAAAGTATACTTGTTAAGTATACTTTCAATAATTAAGTTTTTGTAATAAAATATAATAAAAAATAAACTTATATTAGGAGTAAGTTATTTATGCGTTAATTTTTATTTTAAATAGTGAGCTTATTAGCGATGGGTTCAATTGTATTAAAAATTTACGATTAGATTGTTTTATTTATATTGATCCTTCACTCAGGGAGCAGCTGGTCTTGGATGAGGGAATTAGCCCCATTAGTTTTCTTGATTTTAGATATATGTATTCAGCCTGTTAAGGCTTTTTATTTTGATTTTAAAGGCTTAAATGTCTGACTTTTGTATTATTTTATGTTTTCTATTTTTATAAGAGAAAAAGTCTCCTAAGAGACTTTTTCCAGAAGTAACAAATTGAAAAATCTATAAATTCAATTTTTAGTAATGAGTAACTTCCTACATTGGCGAATGCCTTTGCGGGAAGTTTACTTATATATTATTTTAAAGCACCTTTAAGTTCTGAAATATCTTTAAGTTCCTTTGCTAATCCTTCAAGGGCACTTCCACCTGTGTCATAACTTTGTACTGTAATTGTACCGTCTGTTAAGAACACTAAATCTTTAGTTTTTTTGCTTTCAGCGCTAATTGTTAAGGTGTTAGTACTTTCTTGCCATGTAGCTGTTTTTTTAGCACTGTGTGCAGTGTCACTTAAAAAGACTTTTACTTTTCCGTCTTTTTCAATTTCTCTTGTTAGAGTAACAGTACCCTCTGTTATTTTTACTGTTGTTTTTCCACCTACAAGGTTTCCTTCAAACTTAATGCCATTTTTTAGAGTTTCTACTGCTTTTGTAGCATTCTCGGCATCTGTCATTTGGGAGTATTCAAGCACAGTTTCGTTTGCTCTTGTTAATTTTTTTGAGTCTAATTTATTAGCTTTGAAAGTTTCCTCTGTTATTGAATCATGTTTTTTAGTAACTTTGCTTGAAGTTTTTTGGCTGCTAGCATCATATGTTTCTACAGTGATTGTATTTAGATCTTCAGAAACCAACATTTTTATTTTACTCTTGTCAGGTTTTGCGCCCTCAAGGCTTCCAGAACCATTATTTTTATCGGAAGTTCCTTTAAGCTCAACCCCATCAATTGTTGCTCTTAAATCATATTTTCCAGTGCCATTTTTTTCTTTGCTTACGAAAACTTCTTTTCCATTAAACAAAGATACGGAGTCTTCTGTTGCTGCAGGAAGGACTTGTTCAGCAGCCTGTGTTGATGTTTTTTTGGTGGAATCTAAAATTTCCTGATCATTGTGTTTTTGAGTAGTGTTTTTAGGTTCAGCACCTTTTTGTGCGCATGCCATTAAAGCTAATACTAAAGCAAATCCTAGTAAGTATAATCTCATAAATTCTCCTTATTTTAAAGCGGTTTTGAGTTGGTCAAGTGTTTTAATTTCAACTGCTTTACCTTCTAATTTGGTGCCACCTGAGTCATATTTTTGTACTGTAATTGTGTTTTCTTTTGTAAAGACAATGTCTTGAGTTTTTTTACTGTTAGCACTAATTGTTAAGGTGTTAGTACTACTTTCCCATGTAGCTGTTTTTTTAGCAATACCAGATGCAGTGTCATTAAGCGCAACTGTTACTTCTCCAGATTTTGAAATGTTCTTACTTAGGGTAACTGTTCCTTCTTTAACTTCCAATGTTGTTTTTTCAGCAGTTAAAGTTCCTTCAAGAGCATAGCCTTTTAAAACTTCTTTAGCTTTTCCGTTTCCATCGCTTTTGATTTCTGTGTATTCAAGCCTTGTTCCGTCTGCTCTTGTTATTGTTTTTTCAGATAATTCGCCTTTTTCGTTGAATTTTTCTTCTGTTGATGACTTGTCTTTGGAAGTTACTTTTCTTGATACTAATGTTTTACCATCTTCTTTTAAAACTTCAAGTGTGGTTTTGCTTAGATCTTCAGCAACTGTTAATTTTACTTTACTTTTGTCAGCTTTTTCGCCTTCAAGTACTCCAGAACCATTGTTTTTATCAGAAGTTCCTTTAAGTTCAAGCTTGTCTACTGTTGCCATTAGACTGTACTTACCGTCCTTGTCTTTTTCTTTGCTTACAAGAACTTTCATTTCACCAGGCAATCCTACTGAAACGCTGTTTTTTTCATCAAGGCTGCTAACATTTTGCTTACATGCTATTAATGCTAATATTAGACCTATTCCCAATAAATATTTTTTCATAATATATTCTCCTTTTATATTATATTAATATAACTTAATACAAATATAATTATATTATAAGATTAATAAATAACAAATAGAAAATTGAAAAAAAATCAAATGATAATAAATTTTAGTTAGATATAGATTAAATATGTACTTTTCTTTAAAAAGAAAGTCTCAATTTTGGGACTTTAGGAAAAAAGAGAAGTTAAATGATTTTAATTATTTAGTGATCTAAGGTGCATTTTTAGAGTATTTTTTGTAAATCTGCATTGCAATTGGTTTTATTTTGTCAATGTGATTTTTTAAATTAGCAATGTTAGCCTTGATTGATTTTAGATTTTGATCTTTTTCTAACTTACTAGCGTCAAAAAGTTGTAATTCAGGATAATTTTTTCATTTACTTTTTGTTTAGTCTTCACAAGAAATGTTTGTAAGTATATAATGTAGCTTGAAGGATGTGCTTCGTACAGGCTTAAAGCCTTTAATGTTGATTCTTTTTTTTTTGGCATTCTGGTTCTTCTGGAAGGTTTGCTATTGTAGAGCATGAAAAGATTATAAAAGTGTTTAATAAAAACAAAAAAGGGAAATTTTTAATTTGCAATTTTATCTCCTTTGGGTTCTTTTAAGTTTTGATCTTTGTTATTGGCGGTGTTTTTTTGTGGATCTTCTGCGAACTTTTTTAGTTGTTGTTCTTGGATCTCTTGAGTTTTGATTGCCATTAGCTAATTTCTTTCTTCTCTTAAATGCTCAATAATGCTTTCATCTCTCTCGTCATTAATGCTTGATATAAGTTGAGAGATTTTATTATTAACATTTTCAATGTCATTTAATATTTTTATTGATTCTTCCTTTTCCAAGGTATTTATTTTGTCTTTGTAAATGCTCATTATTAGGTTGTAAAGATTAAGTCCTAAATATATTCTCTTTTCTACTTTCATTTCTGTTGGAGAATTTCCATTTTTGAGAAAATCGTATAAATTATTTAAAGCGTCAATTCCAGATTTAATATTTATTTTACTATTCATTTTGTTTCCTTTTTATTTTTATTTTTTAAAAGCTTTTTTATGAGAAAATTTAAATTTTTTCTAAATTGTGGGTTTATTGTCGAAATGATTTGCATTATTGCTAGTACAATAAATCCTTCTAATATAATGAGTTTTGTATTGTCAATTGTTGACAAAAAAATAAGTATTGTGTCCATAAATATTTCCTTTTATTTATTTTTATACTTTGTATAGTATTGGCATTTCTTCTCCTTTGCTTAGTCTGCCTGATCCAACGTAGTACCAACCATTGTAAATTGGTGTTTTAAATGTGGGCATGTTTTGAGAAGAAAATGAAGCTATTAGAATTTTTGCAGAGCTTTTTATAAATTGAAGGTAAAATTGTTTGTTGTGATCTTCTGTTGAGCTTGAATGCCTAATTTCTGCGTCAATTTGTAAGTAAATGTAATCTGCTTTGTAAGATTCGTTTATTACAATTGATGTGCTACTTTTATTTTTAAGTACAATGGTTGTAGCTTTGTTTTTATATTGAAATTCTATTATTGTATCGTCATTAACTATTGTGTGTGCTCCTCCTTCTCCAAAGTTGTGTGGTTTTCCTTGCCGCCAAATAGGAATATCTACAATTTGTGGGATTCCGTTTTGGTAACAGCTTAAAATTTGTTCATTTTTTGTATCAAGAGTTTTTTTAGATATTGATATAAAAAAACTTTGGAATTTATCTGTAAAATTGTTTATTTGTAAGTAATTATTTAAGTCGTTTTTTAGTTTATTTGTATCAGATTTTTCTGCAAGAACTTCTTTTAAACTTTCAATCAAGATTTCAAATTGAATAAGTTCAAGATCTTTTGTGTCTGAGTTATAAATTGAAATTTTGTTTGAAGACAATTTTGTGTTTGTGTGCTTTAGGCTTGAAATAAAAGTAGATTTAACCTTTCTAAAAACATTGTCAAATCTATGCTTTCAAGTGGTTCGCTTAGTCCTAAAAGCTTAGAGATTACTTTAATGTAAGTGTTTTTTATATATTCTTTATTTTTTAAAAGCTCCTTGCTAATTACGTCTTTTATTGCTTTTTTAAAGCTTTGAAATTCGCTGTTGTAAAATGTATCGTTTTGTATTTCTTCCAGGAGATTTTTATATGTGATTGCATAAGTATCTTCTACTATGTCATCAATAGGAATAAGATCACTTTGATTAACTTTTGTTTTTCTGTTTAAATCTTTTATTTGCACACTTTCTTGCGGTTCGTTGGTATTCATAAATTCTCCTTTTTAAATTTCTTTTAGTTTTAAATTGTTATTTACACGTGCTAGTAGACATTAGATCAAAAAAATGATCTAATGTGTTAAATTTTTTGTTCTTGTGCTTTTTATTTCTATTTGTTTTTTGTCTATGATTTTTACTATCCTTCTTATGGAAATTAATATTTTAATAAATTCATATACTGAATTTTTGTAATCTTTGGGCATATAGCTAGAAGCTAGAGCTTTTTAAATCCAGAGTGCTTTGCAGTTATTTTTTTAGTTTGTTTTGATTTTTACAGCAATATTAAATTCAATCGGAGACTTAATGTTTCCAATTAATTTTATTATTATTTCGCCCGGAGCGTTTTCGTTTGAGTTGACTTCTACATTTGCGTGTAAAAATGCTTTAAAGAGCACAATAAAGCTCTCGTCAGTGCCAATAGATTTGATTTCAAAAATAATAGCGTCTAAAGAGTTGACAAGATTTTTGTCTAGTTCTTTTTTAAAGTGAAATGCATTAAATATTGAAAGTATTAGTAATGCAATGTATTTAGAGTTAATGCTCTTTTTAATATTAATTGTGTTAAAGTTTTCAAGCAGTTCTTTTAGTTCTCTTAATATCTCTTTTTTGTAATCAAGCTCATTGTAAATGAATTTTTCAATCTGAGTATTTTCTAAAAATTTGGGTATTTCTTTGTTCATTTTTATTTTCTGTTAATAAGTAGTCTTTTGCTTGTATTAAAAATAATGATTTCATTCTCTTTAGTGTTTTAGTCTTTATTGAATGCAAAATCACCATCACTAAGTTCTGTGATTTTTTTGCGTCATCACTTTTAATACAAACTCCAATTTTTAGTTCTTTAATTCCTCTAATAATGCTAACTGGTTCAAGAAAGTCTTGATATCTAAGAGATATTCCCATTTCAATGTATTTTTTGGTTAATATTTTATTGTAAATGTCTCTAATTTGAGTATCTATTTCTTTGTAGATTGTGTCTTTTGCTTCTGTTTTGTAGACTGCTTTAAGATATGCATATTTTTTTGTCTAAGCTGAATTTGTATGTTTTTTCTGATTGTGTTTGTTTAAAAATTCAATCTCAATGTCGCCTTTAAAAACAGTTCCACTTGGTGCTGTATAGTATATTGCTTTCCAAATATTTTTTTTAGTCTCAATTTTAATTTGATTTTTTCTTTGTTTTTAAAACAGTCGTCTTGTAGTATTAAGTATAGGCTAATTGTTCCAGGCCCACTTAAAATATTTATTTAATCCCTTGAATATTTAGTAGAGCTTTTCTTATTGCTTCGTAAGTGGAGCTTTTGGATGTACTTAAATCTTCTTTTAGTGCATTAAAATAGCTTCCATTTTCTTTTATTTTGGGAAAAGCTCTTTTAAGACTTCTAATATTTATTTATCAATACTTGGCTTGGAAAGTTAATTATGTCGTAAATTGAATTTTCTTTAATGTTTATGCCATATTTTGTTCTCAAAATATGTTTTTTTTCATTTTGAATTTCTTCTATTGTTTTTTCTAATATTCCTAAGTTTTTATCAAAAATTATACTCATGTTTTAAAATCCATTTTTAAAGAGTTTTCCCCAAAAAGAAAAATTTTATTGTTATTGTTTTTAATGCTTGACTTTACATTAATAAGATCTATTTTAAGTTCTTTTGAAAGGTTTGAAAAAATTTTTAATAGATTCTAGTTTATTGGCTTTGCAAAGCTTAGAGTAAAAGTTGTAGTCAAATCCGTAACTTGGATTTTCCTTAAATCTGCCTTTTGGTGTCTTAAGGTAAAGGAATAATCTCTGTTTTTGTTCTTCAATGTTTTCTATTAATTTAAGATCATTGTTAAATACTATATTAAATTTTTCATCAATTTTAATTTCCATTTTTAACTACCAAAATCATTTTAGCATATTTTGTTAGATATTGCTATAAAGTTTTACAAAATGTTTATTATTTTAAATGTTGAGATATATTATAATTTATATTTTTTTTAAAAAAGTTTATTTAATTTTGATATTTAAATATTTTCATAATCGCATTGGCGGGAGATTGTATGAAAAATATTTTATTATTTGTTGTTTTATTATTCTTTTCTTGTAAAGAATTTAATTATCCTGATCTTAGTAGGAGGTCTTCAAAGCTTTTAAATTCTTCTAGTGGTGCATCAAGCAATGAACTTAAAACTTCTTTTGTAGATTCATTAAATGATAACCAAAAAGAAGCTTTGTTTTTTCTTAAACAAGTGGTTCTTGATAGCAATCCTGATAAGTTTAATCAAATTTTTAATGTTAATGAAGAGAAAGTAAAAGAAATGCTTGCTACTGTTGTTAAGTGTTTACAAGCTAAAAGAAAGGCCAAAATATCTCTTGAGAATTCAAATGCTGCAAATGTTGCTAATGTTAAGCAGCAGTTGTTACAGGTTGAAAAAACTTACATAGAGAATTTGAGACAATCTTTTATTACTGCTAAAAGCATTGAGGAGGCTTGTACTCTTGTTAAAAACTATGATATATCTGTTTCGTTTTAAACTTTTTTCATGGTAGTTAATGTTTAGATTAGCTCTCCTTTAGAGAGTTGATCTTTCTATTTATATTTATTTTTTCTTGCTGTTTTTTAAATATATTTAGATTTGAAAATTCAAATTTCCATGATTTGGTAGATATTAATGTTTTTGACTTACTTGTGAAATTTTATAACTTTATTAAATAATACAGGTTATTAATACTAATTTGTATTAAAGGTATTATTTAAAATAAATTAAGCTTAATGCTTAATTAGCGCTATTTTAATTCGTTTTTTTATTTTAAAAAACAATTATTAAAATTAATTGTGAGCTTAACTCCTTTTGTGGTAAGAATTAAAGCAGTGCATACATTTAGTGTATATAAAATGAGCTATATTTTTATTTAAACCTATAATTAAATAGAGGAAATTTAATTTATGAATAAAATAGAAATTGCATTTATTATTAGTCTTCTATTGTTTGTTAATTGTAATAGAAAATCGACAGAAGAAGATTTAAAAGTTCCGATTTCCAACAATAAAAAAAAATCAATCAACAATGAAAAAAAATCTTTAGAGTTTGGAAAAAATAAGCTTAAAGATTTGAATTTAATTAATTCAAAAAGCAAAAAAAATAGCCAAGCAGGCTTGAGAGAATTCAAAGACCTTAAAAAGGATTCACAAACTTTAAGAAATTCTAAAGATTCGGATCAGTCTAGCAATGATTTGGCTAATTTAGATAATGCTGAGTTTTTGAAAGAAAGTGCTTTAAATCATAATATTGGCAAGTCAAGACACAGTAAAGCTTTACTGAAAAATAACAATGATGAAATTTGGATTCCCCATTTAAATTTGGAAGAAGACAAAAATTTTGAGTTTTTCAAGAAATCTTTGCAAAATGATGAGAATAGATATGCTCTTGGTGGTTGGCTTTTAAACAATGATGAAGTTTTGGCAAAATATAGATACAGCGAGAAAGATGTTAATCAGTTTTTGCTTGATATAGGTAAAAAGCGTTGGGGGGATTTGTCTTCCAAAATAAGTATTTTAGTGAGATTAATTGAAAATTATTCCGATAAAAGTGATAGAGAAGATGAAATTTCTCTTTTAGACATGAATTTATGTCAACAGTTTTATTTAACTAAAATTAATGCTGGTGGTTCAAATACGGACATACTTATTGCTCTTGAAAAAACAATTGATCAGCAAATTAGTAGTGTTAGTAAAGAACTTCTTGAATTAAAAAATTTTTCTCTTACCACAAAGTCAGAGCTTGACTGGCATTTAAATTGGAAGCGCAATTTAACAGACGAAGAAGATGAGACTTTGCAATGTTGCAGGGTTTTGTTAGACGGGGAATTAGATTTTGACAATCTTGACGATTTATTTAAAAGACTTGGCAAGGAATATTCTAGGTTAATATTGAGAAAGCTAGAAGAAATAACATTAAATTATGATGTTAATAATTTTTTAAAAGAAATGGAGAAATCTCGCAAGTCTTTCAAGCAAGCATTAGGTGCTATTAGGAACAAAAACAAAAGAGTGTTAATTTTTAAAGCTAGAAGTACTCTTTTAGAAATTTTTAAACTTTATTACAACAATATTGGCAAGAATAAAAAACTTTATGATTATATAAATCACATGTTAAACGGTTTAATAAAAGAGATTAGCAGGCGTTAAGGATTTTGTTTTGCTTTTTTTGTTAATTGATCTACATTTGCTTCTAATAATATTATTTAATATTTCAAATATTAAATAAAAGTTTAAGGGGGAGCGTTTTGAAAAGAGTCATTGTATCTGTTGTGGTTTTAATTCTAGGTTGTAATTTAGATGATAATTCAAAAATGGAGAGAGAAAGTAGTGGTAGGCTTTTTGGAGAAAGTGGACCTGATGGGGTAGATCAAAAAAAAAGAGATCTAGGCACATTAAATTTTAGGCGATTTTCAGATGATTCTAGCTTGGCCTCCGATTTTCAAAATTATGAGACTTTAAAAGCGCTTGAAAATAAAAATAAATTTATTGATTACAATCAAATAGAGCTTTTGGAAGGAATAAAATCAATAAATACTTTTTTTTGGCCGGTTTACGTTCGTTGGATCAAAATTAAAGCTAGAGATTTGTTGAATGAGAGTGGAAATTTTATTAAGGAGCTTAAGGGGATTAAATATTCTTATCTTGTTTCTCCTGTTGACGGAAACTACATTTCTTATGCTATGCCTTTAATAATTTTTGAAACTACTGATGAGAGTGATCCGTTTTATTCTGTTTCTGGATTTAAATTGATAAACAAGGGAAGCGATATAAATTTTAATGAAAATAAGGGCAAATTTTTTGGGGGACTTCCAATGTCTGAAAAATCAGTTGAGCTTGGACTTGTAACCGCATATCCTTTTGGCTCTAGTGATGCTAAAAAAGTGGTTGAGGCTTTTACTTCTCTTTATAATAATGGAATTTGGATCGATATGATTGCTGAGATTAGCATTAAATCTAAGCAATATCCAAAAAATGAAAAAGTTTACAGAATTTCACTTGATTCTAAGCTTTTTAATGTTACTATGAAAAAAATAATTGAAAAATATCCTAAGATAAAAAGTGCAAGTCCTGCATTTAATTCTTTGATTAACTAAAAAGTTATTTCAAGCTATTTAAAAGCTAGTAGTTTTTAACCACTAGCTTTTTTTAATTAATTGTAAATTGTAAGTTACAATTTGTAATTTACAATTTACAGATTTCAAATTGTAAGTTTTTAATTTATTTTGGTATTATAGAGCGTCTTTGAGGGTATTGAATATAGTCTTTGAATCAGATTGGCTAAAAATTCCATCAAATCCGCTAGCAAGTACGGTTTTATAGGTGTTTAACTTTTCGGGATTTTTTTCGTTTGTATTTTTATTTTCTTTAATTTTTTCAAGCATTTCTTTTATTTCGTCTTCTTTTAGATTTGAGAGAAATTTGTGTACAGTTTCTTCTATTTTGCTCTCATCTCCGCCAGTATTTTTAAAATTTAAACCAATATTTGGGTCTACTAGTTTTTCTTTTAATGAGTTTGTTAGAAATGTTAGTGTTTCTTTTTCTGTATGGTTTAAATTTAATCTGCTTATGAGTTTTTCTAAAGGTGTTGTTTTACTAAATTCAATCCTATCCTCATCAACTAGATTTGATTTAGATTGTAATTTTTTAGATTCTTCATCTAAATCATTATTTGGCTTGGTATCATTAGATTTTTTTGTACAATTAGACAGCAATGCCAATATGATAAAAATAATAATAGTTTTTTTCAAAATAGTCTCCTTAAAAAGTATTTTAATTGTTATTAATTAGTAATTATATCATTTTAATATTATGTTTAGAACATTTTAATTATTAATTGTTAAAAATATTGAATAAATTTGGTATTTAAAATACTTGCGAATTAATCTTAATATTAATTTAGGTCTTAAAAATTTTTTTCTTATTATTGATTGATTTATTTAATAACTTTTTTTAAACGACAGTTGAAATCCACTTGTCCCAATATCAAAATTAGGCTCAAAACCCGCAAGCTCAGTACTGAGTCTTTTTTTAAGATTGTAATTATGCCAATTTGCAAATGTAAATGGAATAATAAGTGAGGTTATATGGGATACTAAAATTATGCTTGCTCCTACTCCTATTAGTATGGACCCAGTTGTTAATTGTGTTTCACTAGTTTTAAGAATCATTCCAGTTCCTAAAAGTATTGCTCCTAGTAAATTAAAGCTAAGTACTGAGCCACCACCAATATAATCTCCTTGGACAAAGGATCCTATTCCAAAAGGCAAAAATAAATTTAAAAGAAATGGTCCTGTCGGATCTTTTTTTTCTTTATCATATTTGTTGAAACTTTCAATGCCTTTTTCAATTCTATCTTGTTTATCTTTTGTGGCAAAGGTTTGAATTGTCAATCCAAAAATTAATATTAATGTGAAAATTTTTTTCATATTTTTATTATCTCCTAATAATAAGTTTGACAAGTAAAATATTAGCGCAATTTATAATTAACATCAGCTTTTTATAAGCAAAAAAAGCCATAGTTTGCCAAAATTGATTTTTTGTGACTTTAATTAAGCATTTATTGAGTTTTTTGAAGCTTAAATTAGCATTTTTATTAATGTTTGCTGACATTAAGGACAAAATAGGAAAACTTTTTGAAAAAATCTTAATAAAAATATAAATATATTTAATTTTTGCGGGTTAATTGTAAGTTGTAAATGAATGCAAAAGGGAAGTATAAGGGCAAATTATATTTTTTAGCTTACGATTCATATGAGTTTGGGGTTTTGAAATTATTTTTAGCAATTATTCTAATGTTTTACTGAAAATATTCCTATTTAGTCTCTATTAGAAATTATTTTGCTACCGTGGCAATAGATTTTTAAAAAATATCTAAGTGAATAAAATAGTAATATGAATTAAAAAAATAAAATAAGATTTTTAAAAAGTTCAATTTTAGATTGAAAAACAAATTTTTGGAAGTGTTTATAGTATTCTTTAATAAAATGAATGGACGGATATGTGGTCTTAAGTTTTTTCGTTTTATTTTGTTAGAAATGAGTTTGAAAGCTTACTCAGATATTATTAATATTAAATTCAATTCTTAATGTAGATTAGAAACCAAAATTGCAACTATATTAAGTCAAAGCTCTTTTATGGGGGGAATAGTACTATCTACCAGTTATACATGTTTTTGAGATTCTTTTAACCAAGAAGTTAATATAAAATAGTAAATTTCTTTGGTTAATTAATTAGGTTGGAAAGATTATTAGATTTAATGCTAAAAGTTGTTCGAGATATGTTTATTGAATTACATCTTTATAATATAAATGACAGCTATATTAATAGCTTTGATAAGTATGTTATTATCAAGTAAAATTATATTAGTATACTAATAAATTCTTATATATATAAGAATTTATTAGTATACTAATATAA